>JBILOD010000094.1:0-9854 GCA_044374645.1 Pseudobdellovibrionaceae bacterium
GCAGACCATGCTGAAGTGATTATCGGCAAACAGAGGAACGGTCCTACTGGATCGGTTGACTTAAAATGGGAGCCTAAGTTTGGTCGGTTTGCCGACGCCGATGAGATGCCTCAAGCTCCGCCACCGCCGCCGCCGATTCCGTTACAGCATGGGGGCAAACCTAAGAACTTTGCTCCAGGGGCAGGAGCTTAACTTCAATGGCAAGGACCTCTATTCCAGGTCAGCCACTGACAACCAAATAAAAAGCCAGATCAAATTGACCTGGCTTTTTTTCTAGATCTATCTGGGCAACTTATCCGCGCTCAACGGTGACTTGAATATCACCATGAAGTCCTTCGCCCAAATTAATAGTAGCTTTATGTTGGCCCAAAATCTTAATTGGTTCTTCCAAATGGATGTCGCGGCGATCAATTGAGTAACCAAGTTTTTCGAGCTCGCGAGAAATATCAGTGGTTGTTATAGTACCAAAAAGTTTATCGCTATCGCCAGCGGCAGCTTTGAAGCTAACAGATACGCCTTTCATTTTAGCCAACAATGCTTCTCTTTCAGCATGAGCTTTTTTCTTTTGGATGTCAGCAACACGCTTGAGGTGTTCCCACTCGTTAACGCGCTTTTCAGTTGCCTCTTGAGCTAATTTGCGTGGAAACAAAAAGTTTCTAGCATAACCGTCAGCAACGTTAACCAACTCACCAACTTTTCCCAAATTTTTTACGTCTTTTTGCAGAATAACTTTCATATGTTCTCCTAAAATTCTTTAAGGATTTAGCCGAATGCGGATAAATCGTTTTCTAAATTCGACCCAAAAATCAATGACACCGATTGCCGCCACAAGAAAGAACAATTGAACCAAGAATACAACGTAAGTCATGAAGCGAATAAAAAATCCGAATCGCAGCGCTGTAAAAAAGGCTTCAATCACTGCCAGCCCCTGAAAGAAATAAAGGACAACCATAACATTCACAATGTTGGTCGCTACCATTGATGCGGTTTTGTTACCGATATCAAGAAAGCTCAACAAAAATGAAAACATGGCTATCCAGATATAACCATCTGGAAGTTTAAAATTCAAAAGGTTTAAGGCCTCAATGTTCTCACTCGGTAATCGAAAAAGTTTTGAAATAGGCAGCTCCAAAATAAGAGCCAGAGCTAAACTCATGATCAACAAGGCCACCAAGACAGATGGAGCCTGACCTACGAGGTAATCAGGATCCATTTTAACTGTGGAGTTAACCTGTTGTGCCTGCTTCAAAACCAGTTGGATTTGCTCATGAAGACGCACTGAAAGCGAAGTCCCCTTAGAAAGCAACCATTGCTGTGTGGCTGACACAGTCGCCACTGTACTTATTACTAATGCAATAAATCCAGCGACAAACATGTTTTTAAATTTACTAAATATCTCTGAAAATAAACCAATAAGTAATACGACACTCATCAGACTGATGGCAATGGGAGTTAGTCCCACAGCGACTAACAATCCAGCGGCGCCACAAAAACTGGTCCAAAAAGCAATCCTTGAATAATTTCGCTGAGCCACTCGCACTATCGGAGCAACCAACAAAAATGGCAATGCCGAGCCCAAAACACTTAGCAATACCATTAATAAGAGTTTCAAAAGCTCTTTAGACCGAGTCACCAAATTACTTCCTTGCTGGTCCGTCAGACGACATCGCTGCCATTGCAGCTCTTTTAGCTTGAATTTTTGCTTCGCGCTCTTTTTCTTTGTTTGCGCTTTCAACAATCGCTTTTTTGAAAGCTTCCATGTATTTAGAAAGTGGCTCGCGCTCTTCTAAACGAGTGTGCATAAAGCGAAGAACCTTATCATTGATTCTCATTGTACGCTCAAGCTCAGAAATAGCCGCTGGCTTCGCTTCAAAAGTAGAGTGAAAGTAAACTGCTTTACGGGTTTTTCCAATTTGGTTGGCAAGGGTGCGCTTTCCCCAAGTGTCCAAAGAATAAATTGAACCACCAAACTGTTCAATAATACCTTTGTTTTTTTTGAAAAGTTCTTTTTGTTCCTCAGATGAAGCATCTGGGTGCATAAGGATAACAACTTCGTAATTACGCTTTTGTTCCATTGTGCTCATTTTAATCCCTTCGGTTTAGCCAGCCCCTCTTCAAAAAGGAGCAAGGACGGTTTTTTATTGTTTATAGGACCGGAATGTTTACCATGTCTTTGCCTCTATAACAAGCTCGAAGATAGCCGACCATAGTCCTAAAAAACCTATGAAATTTCTATATGTTATAACCCTTTTAGCCAGTTTTGATTCAGAACTTTGCCGAATTTTTATTATCTTCCTAGAATAGATTCATGCAGACATATCTTGAAATTTTGAACGGACCCCAAGCGGGCCAATTCTACCGAGCCCGACCCAATTTGCGGGTTGGCTCAGGAGAATGCGAACTGCGCATTGAGGACCACCTAATTCCACCCCATCACTCTCAGGTTTTGTTAGATACTAAGAATCAACTCGTCTTGGTCTGCACAAATGCAGTCTATGAAATCATTGCCCGTGGGTATTCAGTTAAAAAAGTGGTGCTCAGCGATGGCATTGTTTTGCAGCTCGGAGAAACTGAGCTCAGAGTTTTAGTGACACCCAGAGAAAAGGCGAATGCCTTTGATCCGTTGGCCCCAAACGAACACACAAGTCCATTCCTCGGTAATTGGGAGGAGAAACACCAGGATGCAATGGCTCCTTTTCGGCCTAACAAAGTTGACACACCAAAATCAAGGCTGATTTCGGAACTCAAGCATTTAATCAACGCAACAGCCCCTGCTGAATTCCAAAGTACCTTCAAACTGTTTAAAGAACCCTTTAAACTGCGGCTCGAAACAGGCCCCCAGGCCGACGATGAATTTGTAGTTTCTTGGGGTCCACGTGACTTCGGTCCACTGGCTTTGGAATACCCCATCGAATACCCACCCTTTCCTGGCATCTTATTCTCATTGACACCCAACGAGACCGGCGAAATTTTGTTTAGCACCAAGTTCCCTGATTTCGCCAGAGTTAGTGGCCATAACAATCCAATCTGTGTTATACGGATCGGGGAAACAATTGAAGCAGGCAATTCAACAATAGTGATTGAGAATCTGAAGGACTCGACCAAAGATGTTAAAAGTTGAAAAAAAATTAGGGTATTTCAAAAGTTTCGACGGTCATCAGATCTATTTCGAATCCAGGGGTAAAGGAGAGCCAGTTGTTTTTGTTTATGGCATAGCCTGCCTGATAAATCACTGGCATCACCAAATCGAGTATTTTTCAAAACACAATCAAACCCTCATCGTTGATCTTCGTGGCCACCATAAAACTGCAAAACCAGATCAGCTCGATCACTTGAGCCTCGCTTGCCTTGGACGAGACCTAAAGGCTCTGTTAGATCACTTTAATCTTAAACGAGCCCATTTTGTTGGTCACAGTTTTGGGGCCCAGGTCATGCTAAGTGCCTATCAGAATCATCCTGAGATTTTTCGGTCGATGACGTTTATCAATGGTTTTGCCTCAAATCCTATCAAAGAAATGTTCGGCCTTGGTGTTGTCGATAAACTTTACCGATTTATCAAAACCAACTATAACGACAACCCCTCTTTGTGGAAAACTCTGTGGAGGATGGGAATCGACAACCCACTCACTGTTCCCTTTACCTCCTTAGTCGGTGGCTTCAATCTGAAGCTTACAAGCCTCAAAGATATCCAGGTATATACCAAGGGTGTTGCTAATATCGACCTCGAAGTCTTTCTATATTTATTTGAAGAGCTTATAAATTTCGAAGGAAATCAAATTTTACCAGAGATCGAGTGTCCAGTATTAGTCATCAGTGGAGAGGAGGACCGTGTCACTCCTTTTAAATTTCAAAAAGAAATGGCTGATAAGATCCGACACTCAGAATTTTTAAAAGTACCTTATGGGTCACATTGCACCCAACTTGACTTTCCTGATTATGTTAATTTGAGACTAGAAAAGTTCATTAAATCCAATAAATAGTTAACAAACCCCATTAGCGGGAAAAGTTCGGAACTCAGGGAGCGCTTCGAACTTTTTTAAGTTGAACAAGTAGCCCCATATTGGGGTACTTGTTCACACTGAAAATTTTATTTGTATGCTGCTTTGGTCAGATCAAAACCATATTTGTTGACGCTATCATCAGAAGTAAACGTTACCTTCACATAGTCGCCAGTAATGATTGGTGACCAGGTTTCACCTAAACCTCCGGTAAGTTCTCCTATCTTTTTTCCAGATCGATCGAAAAGCGTTACTTTATCGAAGCGTGGTTCTGTATCGAATTTCTCAAAAAACAAAGAAATCTGTGTTGCTCCTGGGACTTGCACTTCCCACGACTCATTCATGTTTTTGTCGTAAGGGTGTTTCGTCGCAATGTTAAGAGCCTGGTAGTTACCCCAGTTTCCAGGGTCATTCAAATCAGGAGGTGCTTGTTGGTTCGTTAGTGCAAAGTACGCATCAACCATTCCATTCGCAAGAACCTTTCCCTTCAGGCCTGATAGCGGCTTCGATGTTTTGACGAGTCTATTTTTTACTTCTTCAGGAGTTAGATTAGGTTCCTGTGAAAGCAAGAGTGCGACGACTCCAGTTACATGCGGGGTGGCCATAGATGTTCCAGACCAAGAATCATATCCACCGGGAATACTACTAAAAACATTCACGCCCGGCGCGGCCACATGTACGGTTCTTTTTCCATAACAGGAAAAGTAAGCCAAACTTCCACGGTTATCAACTGCCGCAACTGATATCACGTTGGGAATATTATAGCTTGCTGGATATGAAGGTGTTTCATCGTTATTACCGGAATGATTCCCAGCAGCCGCTGTAAACACGACTCCTTTATCACTTGCTTCCTGAAT
This sequence comes from Pseudobdellovibrionaceae bacterium, assembly GCA_044374645.1. Taxonomy (GTDB): domain Bacteria; phylum Bdellovibrionota; class Bdellovibrionia; order Bdellovibrionales; family Bdellovibrionaceae; genus CAUJGP01. The sequence goes on from JBILOD010000094.1 coordinate 4,856, forward strand.
GGCATCCTTAAGGATATCAGAGTATCCACCGCCACCCCATGAATTACTCATAATCTTAGCACCCATTTTAGTAGCATACTTGATAGACTCAACCGCGTCTTCGAGGCTCCCACTTCCATCCTTCGATAGAAATTTGACACCCATAATACGAACATTCCAAGCCACTCCAACAATTCCGGCGTTGTCATCACCTTTGGCTCCAATTGTTCCCGAGCAGTGGCTACCATGACCGTGGTCATCCATCGGATCTCCATCGCGATTCGCAAAGTCATATCCGTGAATATCATCGACAAAACCATTCTGGTCATCGTCCACGCCTTGTTTTCCATTCAACTCAGCATCATTGGTCCAGACATTCCCTTTAAGGTCTTTATGGTTATAATCAACACCAGTGTCGATCACCGCCACGACGAGTTCTTGGTTGCCAGTCTGTATATCCCACGCCTTCTCCGCACCGATGTCGACACCAGGTACGCCAACAGCTTTGTTGGAGTCCTTTTGACCGCTATTGATTAAACCCCAAAGTTTACCCAACTCGGGATCATTCGGCGTCCGATTAATTCGATATATAAAATTTGGCTCAGCCAAAGCTACGGCTTCGTTTTCCAATAAAGCGGCGACGGTTGCCTTAGTGTTGCCCTTGTCCTTTAGATTCAAAACCACAAGATTTGTATTTGGAATAAATCTCTTGATGCTCGCATTTAAAGACTGCGCGCTCAATGACTGAATCAATGAGCCAGCCATCATCACTCTACTAGCTGAGTTTCCTTTTAGTTGAACTACATATTCGCCAGGAACTACTTCCGGAACTGTAGCAAATGAAGTACTCACTGCGAGTACCGTTGATAGAAAAAAGATCTTCCCCTTAAGACCTTTAACCATGACCCCTCCTTAGATAATACCACGTCCATGTGTGGTATCTATGAAGCGTAACAGAGCCTACTCAAAAAAGATGCGGCCGAAAGGACCATTTTTCTGGAATAATATTTATGAGGAAGATAAGTTTTGTTTATACTCTGACAGGCCTCTTCTTAAGGCCTGCCAGTAAATCGCCAGAGTTAAATTAACCGTCACCAAGTTTTTGGTTTGATTCATGTTTGTTTGTAGCAGCCGCAATAAACTCGCGATTAAGACGAGCTATCGTGGATAAATCAATGTCTTTCGGACAAGACACTGAGCATGCCCCTGTGTTTGAGCAAGCTCCAAACCCTTCTTTATCCATCTGGGCCACCATATTAAGTACGCGTTCTTCACGCTCAATCTGACCTTGAGGTAGCAAGGCTAGGTGGGAAACTTTAGCGCTTGTGAACAACATCGCTGATGCATTTTTACAGCTAGCAACGCACGCTCCGCAGCCAATACAAGTGGCCGCCTCAAAAGCTTCGTCAGCATCACGCTTACGAACAGGAAGAGCGTTGCCATCCTCAGGACTTCCAGTATTAACTGACACATATCCGCCTGATGAAATCACTCGATCCAAGGCCGTACGATCGACCATTAAGTCCTTAATTATAGGAAACGCTTGAGCTCTCCATGGTTCCAGTACTATCTTATCTCCGTCATGGAAGTGACGCATGTGTAGTTGGCAAACCGTCGTCGAACGAAGTGGTCCATGAGCTTGACCATCAATCATGAAACCACAGCTTCCACAAATTCCTTCACGGCAATCATGATCAAAAGCGATGGGGTCGCCTCCTTCGCCAATAATTTGTTCATTAACCGCATCCAACATTTCTAAAAATGAAGCATCAGAAGAAACCCCTTTCGCATGAAATTCAACAAACTGACCCTCAGCTTTGGGGCCTTTTTGGCGCCAAACTTTTAAAACTAAATTTAATGTTTTTGCTTGCGTTGAAGCCATATTTCACCCCGATTATTTATAACTTCGTGTTGCCAACTTCACATTTTCAAACTTGAGTTCTTCTTTATGTAAAGCCTGCGGTTTATTACTGCCTTGCCATTCCCAGGCTGCAACGTAACAGAAATTTTCATCATCTCTCTGTGCTTCACCCTCCGGCGTTTGACTTTCTTCGCGAAAGTGGCCGCCACAAGATTCTTTACGATGAAGAGCATCTGCGCACATTAACTCACCTTGCTCCAAGAAATCCGCCACACGGCAAGCCTTTTCAAGCTCGGGATTAACGTAGGTTGCTTCACCGGGAACTTTAACGTTATTCCAAAACTCCTCGCGCAATTTTGGAATGGCTTCAATGGCCTTTTTTAGGCCCGCCTCGTTGCGTCCCATTCCACAATATTCCCAAGTGAGTCGTCCTAATTCTTTATGGAAACTTTCTACGGTACGATTACCTTTAATTGACAAAAGCTTATTGACTTCTTGTTGGATTCCTTCTTGAGCCGTCTTAAATGCATCGTGGCCGGGATTAACTTTATCGAGTTTTGTGCCAGCAAGATAGTTACCGACTGTGAATGGAAGCACAAAATACCCATCAGCTAGGCCCTGCATCAGAGCGGAAGCTCCAAGACGATTGGCTCCATGATCAGAAAAGTTTGCTTCACCGGCTACGAACAGTCCTGGTATTGTACTCATCAAATTGTAATCCACCCATAATCCCCCCATGGTATAATGTGGAGCAGGATAAATCATCATTGGAGTTTGATAGGGATTGTCGCCGGTAATTTTGTCGTACATCTGGAAGAGATTTCCGTAACGAGCAGCAATCGCGTCTTCACCTAGACGGCTGATCGCATCTCTAAAATCAAGGTACACCGCCACCCCAGTCGAACCAACACCACGCCCCTCATCGACGCGATACTTAGCTTGTCTAGAAGACACGTCTCTCGGCGCCAAATTTCCAAAACTGGGATAAATTCGCTCAAGATAATAATCACGATCCTCATCTGGGATTTCGCCGGGAGGACGTCTGTCGCCTTTATTCTTCGGTACCCATACGCGCCCGTCGTTTCGAAGGGATTCCGACATTAATGTCAATTTTGACTGGTTTTCACCATGAACTGGAATACACGTTGGGTGAATTTGGGTATAACAAGGGTTAGCAAAAAAGGCGCCACGCTTATGGGCGCGCCAAGCGGCAGTAACGGCACACGCCATCGCGTTTGTTGATAAATAAAACACGTTGGAATAACCGCCGGTGGCAAGAACTACTGCATCTGCCACATGAGATTCGATTTCACCCGTAAGTAAATTGCGAACAATAATTCCTCGGGCTTTTCCATCTATAACAACTAGGTCTAACATTTCACGTCGATACAAAAGCTCGACCTGCTTAGATTCTACTTGTCTCATCATTGCCGAATAGGCACCAATCAATAGTTGCTGTCCAGTCTGACCTCTTGCATAGAATGTTCGGCTCACTTGTGCTCCACCGAAAGATCGATTCGCCAACAAACCTGCGTAATCCCGCGCAAATGGCACGCCTTGGGCCACACACTGATCAATGATGTTAACAGATACCTGAGCTAAACGATAAACGTTACCTTCTCGTGCGCGAAAGTCGCCGCCTTTAACTGTGTCATAGAATAATCTATAAACTGAATCCCCATCATTCTGGTAATTTTTTGCGGCGTTTATCCCACCCTGTGCGGCGACCGAATGTGCTCGGCGCGGACTTTCATGGACACAAAAGGCTTTTACATTATAACCCATTTCGCCAAGAGATGCGGCAGCACTCGCCCCAGCCAAGCCTGTCCCAACCACGATTACATTGTACTTCCTACGATTAGCAGGGTTTACAAGCTTCATGTCAAACTTATGTTTATCCCACTTATCCTCAATAGATCCTGACGGTATTTTACTATCTAAAGTTGCCATATGTGATCTTCCTTAATTTAAAAAATAAACATAAATGGGTTGAATGATAAAACCACCACCAACAACCAATGCATAAACTAAACTGATAAATTTGATCTTTCTGTCATGAGCACGACTGTTTAACCCAAATGACTGAAACATCGAGCCCACTCCGTGACTCAAGTGAGCCGTTAATAATAATAAACAAAAAATGTACCCTGCGACATAGGCTGGATTAGAAAATACCTCCACCACGAGGCGATGAATATCACGAACAACAACGCCATTCAGAGTTGTTTCATAGTAGGTTCCAAATTTGAATGTAATTAAATGGTAAACCACAAAAAACAAAATAATGGCCCCATGAAAAATCATGGTTCGAGACGCCCGCGAAACCTTTTTATCTCCTGATGCTTGAACGTGATAGCGGGTCCCTTTTGCACACTTATTTTTAAGTGTTAGCCGCGCACCCATAAAAACATGGGATAAAATCGAAAACACTAGTGCGGCCTCAACTATATATACCAACTTACCGCTTGTGAGGGTGTGGCTATATTCGTTGTAGGCTTCTGGCCCAACAAAAAGGAGTAAATTTCCCAGCATGTGAGCCATCACAAAGCCCACCCAGATGAGCCCACTTAAGCCCATCACGTATTTCATGCCGACCGTCGATGTAAAAAAACACACTTTTCTCGTCATGGATCCCTCTTTTATTATCGGTATCCAGTTAAGCGTTTCCAAAAATTTCAAAAAGGGTTAACTGGGTGCCGACCTTTTGTCTTTTAAAACTCTTAACTCCTGGATATTTCTTTGTCTATTCTGCTTTCGTTAAAGTGGTGTTTTGCGTCGAGTTAGGCTGGATCAACCTTTACTTGCCCATTCATTTCGTATGATAGTGCGAACATCCATAGCGAGGTAAAAGACATGAAAATTTTTGTATGTATCAAACAAGTTCCAGATACAGAAACAAAGATCAAGATTGCCGGTGATTCCAATGGAATCGACTCTGCATCCATCAAATGGGTTGTAAATCCATATGATGAATATGCCATTGAAGAGGCCGTAAAGTTGAAAGAAGCCAATGCGGGATCTTCAGTTACAGTTTTCACTGTTGGCCCAAAAAAGCGTGCGGGCGAAGTCCTTCGAACGGCATTAGCCATGGGTGCCGACGAAGGCGTTATTATTGATGCTCCTGAGAATATAGATCCCTTACTCACTGCAAAAGCCTTG
>JBILOD010000561.1:0-2830 GCA_044374645.1 Pseudobdellovibrionaceae bacterium
TATGGTATTGCGCTCAATAATGAAATGGATGACTTTACGACTCATCCGAACGATCCCAATAGCTATGGTTTGCTTCAGGGGAAGGCTAATTTTGTAGTTCCAGGAAAACGCCCCTTGAGTTCAATGAGTCCGACCATTGTTGAAAAGTCAGGGCAAACAGTTTTAGGATTAGGTGCTCCTGGAGGGCCACGCATTATCTCCGGTGTATTTCAAACTCTCTATCGGGTTTTGGTGAGTGGTCTTGATATGGATCAAGCCATTCAATCACCGCGTGTGCATCATCAGTTTCGTCCTCATCGTTTGTCGGTGGATCGGGATCGATTCACACCAGAAACCCTCCAAGCATTGCGGCAAAAAGGGCATCAGATTGAAGGTGTCGGAATTATTGCTAAAGTCTACGGAGTTCGTCGGATATCTGATGGACTTCTTGAGGGTGCTTTTGATCAGAGGGGTGAAGGTGCTGTTGGTGGTTTTTGATCCGCGAATAGAAAATGGATGAGTTTATTCTTGCGCTCAATGATTTCGGTAATGACCATTTCAGAATGGCGACCTTGCAGAAGTGATCGCAGTCGTTGATCAAAATCTGGTTGCATCATCACATTGAAAGTGGGGGCCAGATCTTCATCATAATAAAACTGGTGAAGTAGCCACGGTGGAGAACTGCCTCGGTCAGAAGATTCAGGTAAAAAAGCCACCCCATGATCAATCGCCACGATGTGCTCAAATAAAGTAAAATAGTTTAGTAGATGGCGGTCTCGATTGTTAATTAAATAATCAAGCAGTTTCATCGCCAGAAAGCTTGAGCTGGTCGGCGCGCTTTGATCACGAATCACAAAGGCTTGGAGAGACCCCCACATCCCTTTGATCTCACGTTCAACAGTGACAGGCACGATAGGTAGCAGAAGCAGTTTCGCAAATTGATAGGTGTCGACTTCAGCGTAGACATTGGTCACCCACCCGTGAACTGCTTTTTTGCGATTTTGCCAATGTTCTGCTGTCGGTTTAAAGAAGCCGTGAAGACCGTTATCAAGATAGATATCATAAGATTCCGATTCGCCCTCATAGGGGTTTCCAAAGATTTTATCAACGGGGGTCGTGCTCAATGATTCTTCGAGATGCAGTAAAAGCGCACGAGAAAGCTCGGAGTGGCCTTTGATTTGGGCCAACCACACGGCCTCTTGAAGACGATTTTCCTGGAGCAATTTAAGAATCTCACTATGGCCCTGAAGCAGTCTTTGAAGAGATTGTGGGAGCGAGCGGAAGAGGGCTGAGTCCTTAAGTTCTTCTTGGCACTGTTGAGTTGTTGATAGGTTTGTGGCGGCCCTGCTGTTTGGGGCTGGTCCTACTGTTAACAACCCAATAGCAAGCCCTGCGATGACCAAGACGGGCAATGGGCGCTGGGTTTGATGGTGAAAAATCAATGAGGTCACTGCAAGCTTCATTTAAATCCTAAATAACGGTCAATCGGCCTTCTGGCTTGGCAGAAAGCGTAGGTGTTTAAAGTAAGCTTCGGAGCTATCCTCGGCATCGTTCGAATCGTGTTGGATGGTAATGGCCACAATTTCCATTTTATTCACATCACGATCCGGGAAAGCCCTTTGCAGATCTTTGTAGAGATGCTGATGGAATTCTTGAACCTGGCCCAACATGGTTTGGTCGTTAAGTAAAAGTTGTTTTGATTCGGGTAGAGTCGCAACAACCACATTCTTTTTCGAGTACCAGTTTTCGAAAATCTGACCTTGTTTTCGTGGCTCTCCATCGGGAGCTGGATCTCCCCAATAATAACCAAATAAAATCACTTCATTGAAGAGAGGATCAACGAGGGTGCGATCAGTAGAGTCGTCTCCGTATCGAATCGTAAACCAAACTTGGAAGGCACTGTCATCCCTGCCGGCTCCACCGAGAACCGGATCGGCACCTTGCACCCCTTTAGTAACCGCCAGTTTCAATTGCATTTGCGAAAAATCAAGAGGCTTAAAGCGATAGGCCAATGTGGTCAGGCGGATCGAATTGTTTTTTGAGCGCATGAGCAAATAGTTTTCGCCCTGGAAGTTCGTAGGTTTATAACCAAAGTGTGCATTATCGTCTAAGCCGAGCGGTGATCGTGATTCATAGAGGAGCTGGTGATCCATGCGGAAGTGCACCATGTTTTGGTGATCAAAATCCATTTGAATCCCTTGGAGTGCGTTTTCAGGAGTGGTCGGAGTCACTTTGAAAGCCGCAACAATGTCACTCAGTTTTTGTACATCCAAAACTTGGTAGGGATCGTATTTGAGTTGATTGCTTGGAAGCTTTATTTTGGTTTGATAGGTGCTGGCTGGGTCATTCGATTCTGGAATGATGAGTTTGTTGAGTTGGGCCGTGTTGTTTGCAACAGCCTGTACGGCGAGGGGATGTAAAACACCCTGAAGAGTGAGGAGTGAATTTTGTAACTGAACTTGTTGATTTTTTATGCTCAATCGATAGCGTTCTTTTCCAGAGTAAAATTTGCCGGCGTTAGCAATAAGTTTGGTGTTGATGGAGAGATTCTTGTTTCGGTTTTCGATATCGAACTCGGCCATAGTGTTGATGATGGCTCGTAGGAATGACTTTTGATCAAACTTGGAGGACAGCACACCGGCGAGGTGGTCTGCCTCAATGGTTCCAAGATCGGTGGCATTCAAAATCGATGGAAATTTTGAAGAGGAGACGGTGACAACGCCATCGTTGTCTTCATCAAATTGCGCAATGAGCTTGGTGGCTTTCATAAAAAGATGAGAATTTTCGGCTTCGCTTTTAAAGGTCAGTGAAAAATAACGTGTCAGTCCTACGAGTGACCGCTCATTTTTGC
>JBILOD010000095.1:0-9818 GCA_044374645.1 Pseudobdellovibrionaceae bacterium
GGACTGCAACACCTAGGAAGCCCATTTCAGTCTTTTCGGGACAAAAATATGGAACTGAAAACTTGGGTGATACGCGATGGAAAAATCCTGAAGGCCCCAAGTACAAAATCTGTTTCAGTGTATGGCTCACTCTGTTTATGGCACGACTGCCTTATGCCACACCTCAATGTACCTTCCTCCGTTCAGAGAGGTGACTGGCTGGTCTTCAGCGATGCCGGAGCCTATGGTCTCACTGCTGGAGTTCCCTATTTTATCGGACAGACTTTGCCACGAGAGTTTGGCTTTACTATTGACGGTAAAATCTTCGATTTCACCAATTCAAAATTCAAAAGCTATTTGGATGCTATTATCTAAGGAGAACGTGAACCGTATGACAAAACTCGAAAAAAACCTTCGAAAAATCATTAGAGACTTAAACCTTGTTCATGATATTGATAAGGTCTCCAGCGATGAAAATCTCTTTGCCATCGGGGCGTTGGATTCCTTAATACTTGTGCAATACGTTTTAGCTATTGAGGACGAGCTCAATGTCTCGATTCCAAACACCGAAATAAATTTTGAAAATTTCAAATCTTTCGCTGCCCAAATTCAGTTTCTCGAAAGCCAAAGGCAAAAAGCCGGCTAAATGAATTATTCCGGGAGCCATAATTAAATAGATTCCGATGAAAAGTTCAATTTCTGCCTCCCTCGTGAGCCTCGCTCCCTCGAAATATTTCACTCGGGTTCGCTTCATTTCTCGCTCAACGTAGGGGAACTTTAACCTTATAGCACACCTCTATTTATTTCGAGCGTTTCCCTCGGGTAACTAGAGCCTGTTCGGAGTTAGCGAAAACAGATTGTCTCGTTACTTTTTTGCCTGTTGTCGTTGCAATTTTTCTCCTTAGCTGCTGGCTAAGGCTCAAAATTGCGCCTTAACAGCTCAAAAAATTAACTTCGCCACTCTATTTCCGGTAACTCCGAACAGACTCTAACTAGGTTCTTGGAAGATTGTTAAGTACCCTATTACCAAAAGCAGCATATAGCTGGTTCACAGAGGGAAAGCTACCACATCGGTAAAGATTGGAAATACAGATAAAGGGGAACAACGCCTTTTTCGATTTGGAGGCTTGCCGCCTTGAATTTGACTCTTTTTCAGGAGAATTTAAATAGTGGCTGGCGGGAGTTTCGCTCCAATCAAAAAAAATTACTACAAAAAATGATTATCGACTTTAAACTGCCACCCACCATGACTTAGTGTTTGGAGGAACTCCAAATCTTTGGGGTCAGGTGAGAGGCACCAAAAAACCAGATGCCTTGGATAATGGTAGCTATCGATAAAGAGAGACTTAATCAGCTCCGTATCACTATCGCGCAAATAGAAATTATGAAACCCTTCCTGGCTAACATGATTTGCCACCCTATTAAGTAAAAAAGCCAGAGCCCCATTGGACCTTAAGTTTGAATTCGAGCTCGATGTTGAGCCTGAGCCAAAACTTGAAATTAAGCCTGGTTCTAGTTTTGAAAAATCGGAGTCTGAAGTCTGCCAAATTTGACCGATGACCAAGGATCGTAAAGGCTCATTCGCGCTTAGCCCTAACCGACTCAAAGGGTGATTTTTCAACTCCAAATTGATGGCGTGAGAATTATAACGAAACTTTCGCACGCTTTGCATGTTGGCCACCGTACAGGCCGTTTCGATTCCAGACGTTGAGCGCACGATCCATAGTTCGGCCAGAGAATCCATTTGAGCCAAACGACGCAAAGAACTCACACTCAGTTGAGGAAACAAATTGCATCGGGTTCCCTTCATTCGACGATCGAGAGTTTTAAGTTCAGCAACGATAGCCTCGTCGATTAGAGCACATGAGTGTCTTTCCAAATGCCATTCGTCTACCTCACTTAAAGTTACAGACGAAACTTTGTTATTAGGGTATACATCATGTAAGACCGAGAGAGGCCCATAAACAAATTTAGCATAGTAATTCTGAGGGTGTACCGCCACATCACGCAAAAATCCCTTTTGATTTTCGATACCAAAGAATAGGGTACGACCTCGCGATGATAGAGACTTCGCAAGAGACTCTTGCCGCTCCATTAGCACCTTGTTTCGAGCCTTTATAAGATCTTAGATCTTGATGCGGGAGCAACAAAGCAATCGGTATCATAAACTACAGACCATTTATTGCGACCATCGGAAGTTACAAAGGTATCTCTGAACGGAACCAAGAGACTACTCGCTAAAAGTCGAGTTTGCTCTCTGGGGCTCGCGCTCGGTTCCCTAAGTCCAAAGGCTAGGGGAGTTGTTGATGCCATATGGCTGTACAAGCTAAAAAAATTGGGAGAACGATCCTGCCACAGCGATGCAAACCGGGACTGGCCCTCTTCATCAAAAAGGCGACAGAATTCCTCTGATCGATCCGCACTCAAGAGTTGAACATTGTACTCCATAAATCTACCCTAACTTATATGAACCAAAAATTGAAACAGATAGAGTCTCGTTTTGCGAAATTCAGACAGCTCAATCCTTGGCGATCAAGTTTTGAAATTTTATACTCCTATTTTTTTATTGCAGTTACAATTGCTGCCGTCCTTCAGATATCATGGCGGCTCTATCCCCTGGCTATTATCATCATTGGAAATCGCATTCATGCATTAGCTCTTTTGGGACATGAAGCGACCCACGGAACACTCTATAGCAACACCAAGCTTAACACCTGGGTTGGTCGATATCTCTGCCACTTTCCCGCAACGATCTCCCATCACCGTTATAAGGTTCAACACCTCCTCCATCATCGTTTTTTAGGTTCCATTGAAGATCCAGATATTGAGTTCTATCGTCCTTATCCTAACTCCAAAATCGCAACACTTCGGGAATTATTTGTGACTTTTTTAACAGGTCGGATGACTTTGGATTTTTGGGAATATTATAACGGCTTCAGGCTGCCATGGTGGAAGGGGCGAAACTACCATGTTGTTGGCAAATCGGATCAACCGAAACTTTTAGGTTACTGGCTCGTCCTGAGTTTGATCGCAGTGTTTTCAAACAATATAATTTATTTGCTACTATTTTGGTTTGTTCCGTTGTTTTGTTGGCTCCCTTGGTTACAATTCAAGGTGGCTATTGAACACGCCCCCATTGCAATTGACAGTTCTGGACCAATCGGAAAGACTCGAACTATCCTCACCCACCCAATACTTGAGAAACTACTTTTTCCATTTCATATCAATTATCATTCTGAACACCATTTATTCCCCTGGGTGCCCCATTATAATCTACCTCAACTGAGCTTTGAGCTCACTCAACTTGAAAAACAGCCTGATTTTGCTTTTCTGAAGCTTCGCCAAATGAAACTCAGTCAGGGAACCCGAGAGCTCTGGATCAATGCCGACTCTGCCACCAAGTGCAAATAACTTTTATTTATTTCTGTAGCAGGCCGACTTTTTCAATGCCTTACTAGACACGATTAAGTCATTTTGAAGGCGGAGGCCCAATGGGCTGTGGTTGTGCTGTCGGCATTCCAGGAGGTATCTGTGGAAAGATCTGAGGCTTCTGCAAACCTTCTGACTGTGGTCCCATCGATTGTATTTTGGTCCTTAAAATCATTTTCGGAAGCCACTGAAAGCAAAAAGCAAACGAATAAGCCACAATCAAATGGGTAAGTAATGCCCCTACTAATTTAAGCCCAAAGTGACGATAAACGACGGTTCTTAATCTTTGAGAAACCCAAAAAAGGAACATCCAAATAAGAATCCAAGCAAGAAGACTCCAAAATAACACAAATGACCATTGGGGCACGCCCGATTGGATCTTCAATAAATAAGAGTATAGAGTAAAATCAATCAAATCATGTAACAGGACTGAGTTAAACACGATAAAAATCAAAGTTAAAAACAAAGCCAATGCATTTTTCTTAACTCGACGAAATAGAGGAATGTAAATCCACTGATAAACCCATTGATACAGGTGAGAATTCCCCCGATACCACACTTCGGAGGGCAGCGGACTTAACCAAAGATTTTGTGTAATGGGTTTAATGGGAATCTGAAACATCTTACACAAACCTTCGATAAAATTCATGGTACCTATGACCATCAATAAGAATGGTAAGTACTGTCGCAAGGGGAGCCAGTATGTCGCTGGTGCTCCAGACAAGTGTAAAAACTGAACCAAACGCATAGAAATTAAAATGACCAGCTGCCCCCAAACGATCAATGCGAAGCCCTCACCCCAGAGAGATTTTCGTTCACTCAGCGAAGCGGGTTGACGATTGAAAACCCAAGGCTGTGGAGCAAAATAATTAATAGGGTTAGTGATATAGCTAGAGATCAAGCTTGAACGCAGGCTTGAACCTACAGTCTTTAACATTAAAAGAATTTGTAGAAAAAGCAGAATGAGCGCCTCTGGATGAATCAACCAAAATAGGCGGAGCATCTGAGGACTATTGTGCCCTTTGTAGGAAAAACCAAAACCATAAGCAACAACCAAAAATCCAAAAACTCCTGCCATCCCAAACAGAATAGTCTTGGGTGAGCTTCCCTTTGACGACTCCTCATCAAACTCTATCCGATGTGCAAAAACTCGGGCTATCGCAAAGAATACCAAAAATAAGACCGGCAATAAAATCACATCCCAGCGCCATTGAAATTGCCGAAACATAAAACCGTGAAATACCCAAGCAACAGCCCCCCAACTCACATAATAAATATTCTTAAAACGAAGGGGTATCCACGTTGTAAACAAAGTCCCGAGGAGGAGAAGAGAACATAAATTGCGCCGTTCAAGAATCAATGAAAACCGAGCCCAAGGCGGATAATTGAACTGCCAAACAGCTTCTGCAAGATGGACAAAAATCCACCAAAAACTAAAAAGACACAGAACTTCAACACCAGGATAGTATATCCTCTGCCAAAGCCTTCGACTCCATCCAAGGAACGATTCCATGATTTGCATACCTAAAAGGGTAACAGCCCCACTCAATGAGGGCTACACTTTTTTCAATCTGAACTATACATGGTAAACCAATAGAAACAGTTCAGTACCATTTTGTTCGGTTATTGAAGTAAAAACGGAAGTGTGATTTCCAAAAAAGGTACTGTATTCTAACGGAGGTACTGTCATGAATAGTCTTCGGCCCCAATCCCTAGAAACCTAAGGGGCACTTTCCACAAGATAAGTATTAGCCTAAAAAAAAACCGCTCAATTACTTGAGCGGTTTTAGAAAATAGAAGCTGGCACCGCGCTACTCTCCCACATGGAATACCATGCAATACCATCGCCGCAAGAGGACTTAACTTCTGAGTTCGGAATGGGATCAGGTGTGGCCCCTCTGCTATAGGCACCAGCAAAATTTTTATTACAATTGAATTGTTTAACTCTAGAGATTTTTAGCGGAACGTTAATTCCATTCATATAAAATATTAAAAAGCCTCACGATCTATTAGTATGGCTCGGCTGAATACATTGCTGTACGTACACCCGCCACCTATCAACCTCGTAGTCTCCGAGGAATCTTTAGGGACCGAAGTCCAGGGAAAACTAGTCTTGTAGTTGGCTTCCCGCTTAGATGCTTTCAGCGGTTATCCATTCCGAACATAGCTACTCTGCATTGCCGCTGGCGCGACAACAGAAACACCAGAGGTTCGTCCATCCCGGTCCTCTCGTACTAAGGACAGATCTACTCAATTTTCCTACGCCCACAGAAGATAAGGACCAAACTGTCTCACGACGTTCTGAACCCAGCTCGCGTACCACTTTAATTGGCGAACAGCCAAACCCTTGGGACCTGCTCCAGCCCCAGGATGTGATGAGCCGACATCGAGGTGCCAAACTCCTTCGTCGATATGGACTCTTGGAAGGAATAAGCCTGTTATCCCCGGAGTACCTTTTATCCGTTGAGCGATGGCCCTTCCACGCGGGACCACCGGATCACTTTGGCCTGCTTTCGCACCTGCTCGACTTGTAAGTCTCGCAGTCAAGCACCCTTATGCCAATGCACTCGACGCCTGGTTTCCAATCAGGCTGAGGGTACCATCGCGCGCCTCCGTTACTTTTTGGGAGGCGACCGCCCCAGTCAAACTGCCCACCAGACAGTGTCCCTCTCCTTGTTTCAAGGAGCAGGTTAGATTTCTAAGACAACAAGGGTGGTATTTCAAGGTTGCCTCCACCAGATCTAGCGACCTGGCTTCAAAGGCTCCCACCTATCCTACACATGCAATCTCAAAAATCACTGCCAAGCTACAGTAAAGGTTCACGGGGTCTTTCCGTCTTTCTGCGGGTACTCGGCATTTTCACCGAGAATTCAATTTCGCGGGGCATGTGGTTGAGACACCGGAGAAGTCGTTACGCCATTCGTGCAGGTCGGAACTTACCCGACAAGGAATTTCGCTACCTTAGGACCGTTATAGTTACGGCCGCCGTTTACTGGGGCTTCGATTCTCAGCTTCGCTTACGCTAACAAATCCTCTTAACCTTCCAGCACCGGGCAGGCGTCAGCATGTATACGTCGTCTTGAGACTTTGCACATGCCTGTGTTTTTGATAAACAGTCGCTACTCCCATTTCTCTGCGACCTACAAAAGCTTGGGGAGCAAGTCCTTACACTCTCGTAGGCACACCTTTTCCCGAAGTTACGGTGTTAAGTTGCCGAGTTCCTTAACCACAATTCACCCCATCGCCTTAGGATATTCACCCCACTCACCTGAGTCGGTTTACGGTACAGGCAAATTTAAAAACATATCGAAGCTTTTCTTGGAAGCATGGCTTTTCTCACTTACGGACCAAAGGTCCTCGCATTCGTGCCTCAGTGTTACGTGCCGCGGATTTACCAACGACACCACCTACACACTTACACCTGAATCCAATAACAGGCTGAGATAGCCTACTCCGTTCCTCCTATACTTAATTTAAATCTGGTAACGGAATATTAACCGTTTTGCCATCGACTACGCCAATTGGCCTCGTCTTAGGTCCTGACTAACCCTGGGAGGATTATCCTTGCCCAGGAATCCTTGAGTTTTCGGCGCCCGGGTTTTTCACCCGAGTTCAACGCTACTTATGTCAGCATGATCACTTCGAGTTCGTCCAGCTGTCCTTTCGGTCAACCTTCAGCCTACGCTCGAACGCTCCCCTACCCCTGTCTTACGACAAGTCGAAGCTTCGGTAACACACTTAGCCCCGTTATATCTTCCGCGCAGAGCCACTAGACTAGTGAGCTATTACGCTTTCTTTAAAGGATTGCTGCTTCTAAGCCAACCTCCTAGTTGTCAAAGTAGCTCCACAACGTTTACCACTTAGTGTGTATTTAGGGACCTTAGCTGTCGATCTGGGCTCTTTCCCTCTCGTCCCGTGACCTTATCACCCCGGGACTGCCTCCTGAGATACATATATCCGGCATTCGGAGTTTGGTTGGGTTTGGTAATCCGGTAAGGACCCCTAGCCCATTCAGTGCTCTACCTCCGGTATACAATTACTCAAGGCTATACCTAAATATATTTCGGGGAGAACCAGCTATCACCCAGTTTGATTGGCCTTTCACCCCTAATCACAGCTCATCCAAAGAGTTTTCAACCTCAACTAGTTCGGCCCTCCACGAGGTGTTACCCTCGCTTCAGCCTGGCCATGATTAGATCACCGGGTTTCGGGTCTATCCCTACGGACTAAACGCCCTATTCAGACTCGCTTTCGCTACGGCTCCACCTTAAACGGCTTAACCTCGCCCGCAAAGATAACTCGCTGACTCATTATGCAAAAGGTACGCAGTTGCGCATATAAAGCGCTCCTACTGCTTGTAGACAATTGGTTTCAGTTTCTATTTCACTCCCCTCTCGGGGTTCTTTTCACCTTTCCATCACTGTACTTGTTCACTATCGGTCACTAGGTAGTATTTAGCCTTATGAGGTGGTCCTCACAGATTCCCACAGAATTTCACGTGTTCTGTGGTACTCGGGATGCCACTAGAGTCTTTCGGGTTTTAATTTACGGGGCTATCACCCTCTTTGGCCTGACTTTCCAGACAGTTCTACTAACCCTACGAATCTCACATTGTGGTCCCACGACCCTCCATCTAAATTAATAAATGAAGTTTAGGCTCTTTCCCGTTCGCTCGCCACTACTAAGGAAATCTCGGAATTGATTTATCTTCCTGAGGGTACTGAGATGTTTCACTTCCCCTCGTTAGCTTCTTCAACCTATGAATTCAGTTGAAGATACCGCAAAAGCGGTGAGTTGCCTCATTCGGAAATCTCCGGATCAAAGTGTGTGTGCCACTCCCCGAAGCTTATCGCAGCTTACCACGTCCTTCTTCGCCTCCTAGTGCCAAGGCATTCACCAAAAGCCCTTTGTAGCTTTGAAATGGAATTAACCTCGCTAAAAATCACTAGAATCAAACTATTCAATTGTCAAAGAACAAACCTTTTAAACACTGGTACGTGCCTGTTGGTGGGCCTGGGAAGACTTGAACTTCCGACCCCACGCTTATCAAGCGTGTGCTCTAACCAACTGAGCTACAGGCCCAATACCTTGTGCTCTTTCAAAACTAAATAGCTAGAATGATTTATGAGTTTCTACGAGATTACTCTCGTATGACCTAGGATAAAATCCTTAGAAAGGAGGTGATCCAGCCGCAGGTTCCCCTACGGCTACCTTGTTACGACTTCACCCCAATCATCGACCATACCTTGGGCGCTTACCTCCTTGCGGTTAGCACAGCGACTTCTGGTACAGCCGACTTTCATGGTGTGACGGGCGGTGTGTACAAGGCCCGGGAACGTATTCACCGCGGCGTTCTGATCCGCGATTACTAGCGATTCCACCTTCATGAAGTCGAGTTTCAGACTTCAATCCGAACTTAGAAATGTTTTAAGGGATTGGCTCCATCTTGCGACTTAGCTACCCTCTGTACATCCCATTGTAGCACGTGTGTAGCCCTGGACATAAGGGCCATGAGGACTTGACGTCATCCCCACCTTCCTCCGACTTAACGTCGGCAGTCCCTCTAGAGTGCCCAACTAAATGCTGGCAACTAAAGGCAAGGGTTGCGCTCGTTGCGGGACTTAACCCAACATCTCACGACACGAGCTGACGACAGCCATGCAGCACCTGTGAACCGACCCTTGCGGGCGGGGACATTTCTGCCACCCTTCCAGTTCATGTCAAGCCCAGGTAAGGTTCTTCGCGTTGCATCGAATTAAACCACATGCTCCACCGCTTGTGCGGGCCCCCGTCAATTTCTTTGAGTTTTAATCTTGCGACCGTACTCCCCAGGCGGGATACTTAACGCGTTAGCTTCGTCACTGAAGGGGTCAATACCTCCAACAACAAGTATCCATCGTTTACGGCGTGGACTACCAGGGTATCTAATCCTGTTTGATCCCCACGCTTTCGGATCTCAGCGTCAGTGTTGGGCCAGCTAGCCGCCTTCGCCACCGATGTTCCTCCTGATATCTACGTATTTCACCACTACACCAGGAATTCCACTAGCCTCTCCCACACTCAAGCTTCGCAGTATCAAATGCACTTCCAGGGTTGAGCCCTGGGCTTTCACACCTGACTTACAAAGCCGCCTACACCCGCTTTACGCCCAATGATTCCGAACAACGCTAGGATCCCTCGTCTTACCGCGGCTGCTGGCACGAAGTTAGCCGATCCTTTCTTACAGGGTACATTCAAAATTATTCCCCTGCGACAGAGCTTTACGAACCGAAGTCCTTCATCACTCACGCGGCGTCGCTGCGTCAGGGTTTCCCCCATTGCGCAATATTCCCTACTGCTGCCTCCCGTAGGAGTCTGGACCGTGTCTCAGTTCCAGTGTGGCTGATCATCCTCTCAGACCAGCTAGAGAT
>JBILOD010000565.1:0-2802 GCA_044374645.1 Pseudobdellovibrionaceae bacterium
GGCAGTACATTTTGATTCACAATCGGAGGGCCATCGAAATTATTCCGGAGACCATGAACATGGGATTATTGGACTATTACGATTGGTTATTATCTAGTCCTGAGCTGTCTAAAGACGATCTTGGAATCTATCAGCGACTTCGATTGGCAATGCGCGCCAGTTTTGCGAATCCATCCCAAGATGAAATAAAACACTTGAGGGAGTTTACTGATACTGAAGTTATCAAACTCCTAACGGTCGATCCATCCCCAGAGAGTAAATGGCTCTTATTGGAGCAATTTAGCCAAAGAAATCCACAGCCCTCTGTTATCATGGAGGTTTATCGCCATTTGAAGGATTGGGCGAAATCATTATCAACAGAGGCACAGCAGGTCTTTTTTGCAAAAGTAGATTCCGAGTTTAGTCCACAATTTTCAAAGGTCATTCTGGCCCAGAACCCAGACCTCAAACAACTCATGGAAGCTCTGGGATTAGGATTGTTTGCTGGGCACGATGACGATTACCTCAAACAAGTCCTTCCGCAGTTGTACACACTTCATGATGTTCAAGAATTTTGGAAGCATTGGCGATTGAACTGGAACTTCCAGAGAATCATGACCCAAAAACGATTCCCTAAACACTTGCGTCCTCTGATTTTGGAGTTGGCGAAAAAGTTTATGGCTATGAATCCAACAATCGAGGAGATTGAAAGTTTAGAATATCTAAGGCCCGAAGTGAAACTAGCGGTATTTTGCCTTGAACTGAAGGACCCTGTGATGTTCCTTCAGCTGTTAAAGCAGGGAAAAGACCGACAGTCTGGGTCTAAATCTTTAAAGGTATGGAAGGTGAAAAAAAGAGAGTTTTTTGCGCTTGAACCAAGTCTCTCTGAACTCAGGGAAGGCATTCGCAGAGACTTACCGATGGAAATTGAGATTGATCTTTTTGATTATGTGTTAACCCACTTTTCGTTTCGTCGTTCCACCGAGTTACGGCAGTTTCTTGATGACTTGCATATAAAAAGTGTTTCCGCGCAACCGACTGCCATTGAAAAACTCTATCTTGAGCGCCTTGAAAGTATAATGACTAAGTATTTGTCATTGAATCCACCGATGAAAGAAGTTTCAGAAGTGGCAGGAAAGATATTGTTTAATGTGCATCTTCAGCGGATCTTTATTCAGCATACCATCCATAAAGCGAGTCGCCTCAATGAACTATTTGTTTTGACACCCATCAATCAGATGCACGTTAAGGTTAATGAAGTTCTAATGGAGAATCCGGAGCAGTTGCAACGTCTGAACTTTTCTCGGGACGACGTGCGGGAGTTTGCGAAGAAAATTTCTTATCTAGAATCGGCCTACAAAGTTTTCAAGAGTTATATAAATGGCCATCCCGATGATTTTGAACTGATCTTGGATTTGATGAATACGGATTTAATGAAATATGCAAGTGCTGATCAAGAATTTATTGAACCTCTATGGTTGCGAGCGATCGAATGGAAAATGGGGCAATCTCCTTCTTTTGGTGATCTGAAAATTCTTAAGGGGACCATGCCAAGTCTTGCTGCCTACCGCAAAATGCTGCCACAGTTTTTATCCCGCTGTAAATCCATTAGGGAGTTGTCCTCAATGCTGGAGCAATCACTTAAAATTGTGGATTATTCCGTCGTTAGGCCCGCTCAAATTCATGCGGTGAATGATAAATGGGTTCCGAACACTGTTCAGAACCTATTAAATGAATCCACCAAAACAGAGGAAGACTTGGGTCTGGATGACTATTCGTCATTGGTCAAAGAGCTTTCGAGTCCCAAAGCGATGATGCAGATTTACAATCATTTTATGGTGAAAGGGATTCAGTATAATAGGATGTATTCTCATTTGCAGATTTATGGGCATAACCTCACTGACAACAAGGTTAGTGATTATTATGCGTTGTTGGCCATTTATGATATGCTTCATCGTGAAAAAGTCATCGATCCAAAAAATAATTGGCTTCCCCAGTTAAATGTTTCAATAGTTTCGAATCTAAAAAACACTGGGGTGCAGAAATTGCTTGGCATTGAGAATGAACAGGAGCTGATTTTGGCGGTTCACCGATACTATCTACTCATTCAGATTCAGCGCAAGGTGGAGCAAACTAATTTCAATACTGGGGTTCGTAATATTGAGAACGAAATGTCAGAAATCTTTAATCTCAGTCAATTTATAAGTACTAGTCCTGGTGCTTCTGCGATTGAAAAAGCTATTGCCGTTCAGATCGAATCCATTCAGAAAAAGTACAAGTCGTACCCCTTGGCAGCCTGGAAGGAAAGCGGAAGTGCCATTGGTGCCGCATTTGCATTAGTTACGTTGACGAAGTCGAAGAGTTCTTATGACAAAGAGCTTGAAAAAGAAATCGCAGATGCGGATAGAATCATTGACTCCGGTCTACGGCGCCTTCCCCATCTTAAGGCGAAGCTCGATGAAGCGCTGCGCCCATTGGGTTCGGGTTTGAGGCCAAGCAATGGCTCCTGCAAGGATGCCATAGGTAAATAGAAATTATTTGCCACCGCAGAGAACTAGATCACGAACGCACTGAGTCCGTGACACATTTCGAATGCGGTGAAACAAATCGCTCGTTGGTGGCAAGATTGGACCAGTCTCTGCCGGATCTCGATTCTTTCCGCCGTCTGCGCCGAACTTACCCTGATTCGCGTACCGACTGTCATTGGCAGGATCGCGGCCGGAATCACCACCAAAGCTCCCGCCGCCTCCATATCCACCATCATCACCATATCCATAATCGGTACTAGCGCGAGTCAGTGAACCATCACCGACCGTACCAGAT
>JBILOD010000567.1:0-2781 GCA_044374645.1 Pseudobdellovibrionaceae bacterium
CTCATACGTAGTAACCTTTGAGCGCTTACAACCTTTAAACGTCAGCTATTCTCGGGATAACCTCGAACTTGGTCGAGGCTTTAGAGTCTGTTTAATCTTGCACAGAACGAGTGGAAGCTAATTCTAGCCTATATCAAGATAATAGTCGGTTAAGTATGAATTCATGAATTCCGATCAGGTCGGGATGAAGGATTGAATTAATTTGAAAAAAACCTATACCTACTTTCTTTCTATTTTTCTCTATTCAGGTCTGGCGAAATCTGTTTGTGCCGCAGATTATGCTGCAGTGGCTCGTTTCCATTTATCACCTCTCGCCAAAGAGGCTAGTTTTGATCAGATTCGTGCTGCTATGAGTACTAAATCAGTGAGGGATTTGCATAACGGAACTGGGCAAATGTCAATTGATGATCGGGTGGCAAAAGTGAGGATTTTTCACCTTAGGTTTCGGGAGCCCTATTTGGATACAGAATTCTATGACAATGATTGGGTTAAATTTGGAAAAATTCGGGATTATGTGTCGTCTAACCGATCATTGGCCGATTCTCCCGGATACGAAAAAGCCCTTATTGATTGGAGGGAAGGTCTTCGTTTTATTGAAGGCTATGCAGACGGACGTCCTTTGAATTCTGACCTTCTAAAGGAGATACACAGGGTTTCTTGCAAAAATTTAATTTTTAAGGGATACGAAGGTCGACGCCTATTGCAACAACGCGATTCAGGATCGATTACAGAAACAGAGTTTAGGCAGAGTTTGGATAAAGTCTATCGATATGATCAATCGGCCTTGGGAATCGACCATCATTTGCTTGTTGGTAAATATCGTTCAGATCCCAAAGATCAATTAATACATTCTGGTTCTCGATTTGACGAGAAAGGGCAACGCTATTTCACTGAAAGTGAATTCAATAGATTGTCTGAGAACAAGATTATGAAACTGGTTAAAGATTCTTTTTACAGAGAATCAGATGGCAAGGTTCGTGCTCAGTTTCAGTATTTAGATGTTCAAAAAATTGAAAAGTCCGTAGAACAGATCATTGATAGTGGTGTGACCAGCATAAATACCGCAAATTCGTTAGATCAAAAAATGAGAATAGCAGTGCAGTTGCATAAGGATCTTATCTCTGCTCATCCATTTTTGGACGGCAATGGGCGGTCTGTTCGATTATTCATGAATTTGATATATAAGAGGCTGGGGCTTCCGCCTCCCCTAAGGCCGAATGAATTGGATCTAGAAATGAATGTCGATGAAGCAGTAGAATTTGAAAGGCAACAAATGATTGAATATTATAATCTAGCCAGAGGGAGGCCATTTTGAAGTTTCTGCTTTTATTCTTTCTTTTGGTGTTTGGAAATGTAGTTAGGTTGAGTGCCCGGGAGACAACAGATGCCGAAAAAATCCAATTGATCATGAAAGTCGCCAAGCCGTCTAGTGAAGATAAAATCTATTACCGCTGGCAATCTGAGAAATCAGGAACTAACTTAGTTAATGCTAAAGAGTATACAGAACAGCTATTCAATTATTTTATGGGAATGAAAGTGGATGATGCTCACTTTGCTGCAGGAACAGGCGTCTACTTTTCTGAAGATCTCACTAATTCAGCGCAATTTATTAGGGGAGGAGGGAAAGGTAGTTTGATCGAAGTGCATATCAGAAAAGGCATGCCGACGCTCGATCTCAGGTCCGCCGAAACCATAGAAGCATTAGGAAAGCTAGGATTTACTGAAGACGATGTTTTTCGTTTAAAGGTTCCAGCGGCCATTCGTTATACAAGCAATGGTTGGTGGGTTGTCAAACGTCGCGAGGGCGTCGAATTCCATAATGTTAATCCGGAGCGAATATCCCTTGGGAGATTTGAAGCCGCAAAAAGCGAATTGCAATATAATTCGGAGGCATTGGAAGTAATAAAAAAACACAGTATACCAGTGCTTTTAGGTGAGTTAAAACGTAATCCAAATAACCATGATATTTTAAAGCACCTTGAAATTCCGATTGAGAGTTCCACTGAACAACTGATTCCGCTTTTGCGAAAGTATCCAGAACTGCGCATTCCAATCCTGAAAATGTATGAGGAGGGCAAAATTAATACTTCTTTGCGTCACGCGAGAGACCTTCAGAAAGTTGGTATCCCTGTCGATATCGGCAAAAAATTTTCAGATGCTAAGACTGTGGAGCGAGTTGACTTCCTACTTAAAAACTATTCGAACAAAATCATTCCAGGCAGATTGATAAATATACTCTTGGAAGGAGATCCAAGTTCGAATTTAATCGGATCAGGGGGTAAGGCAGATTTTGCTGACCTAATTCCGTTGACCAGAAAAAATTCTCATCTTAAAAAAATAGTGATTGATAAAATTAGTGAAGGTGATCTGAAGGGGTTTGAAATTCACCTCCATAGTTTGGACAGTGTAAAAAAAGACGGTTTTCCCGTCGACGAATTAAAGACCTTTGCGGACGCAACCCTGGCAGATAAAGTGACCTTTTTGAAAAAGAAATTTCCTGAAAAGTCTATTCCAGAATCCTTTATCAGAGCCTTGGTAGCCGGTAATGGAAAGAGAAGTACCATGTTGAACTCTTTTCATCTTAATTACGATCGTGAATTTGCAGAGAATCTGAGTCAAATTTTAAATCAAGCTCTGATAGATCATAGGACTGATCAAAAATTAATCGAGAATCTTACTGAGCCTTTTGAGCGTGTTCCGTCTAGCTTGAAACCCGACCCACGTGTGTTGATAGGAATTGAAAAGCTCGATTACGGAAATCAACGTGCGTTTTTTGAGTAC
>JBILOD010000097.1:0-9665 GCA_044374645.1 Pseudobdellovibrionaceae bacterium
CTCAGAGCGATTGTCTCGAGTTGTCTCGTTTTTTCGATGGTGATTTCGGCACCGGCAATGGCGGTCCCCGAACGCCTATCCCATCAACCCGAACCAGAGAGTGTGGGTTCTTCCTATTATAGTGTACATGCAGAGCCATTGGGGGAGGAAGAGGGCTTGGGTCCTAAATTCCGCGAGTGGTTTAAAAAACGGTGGGAACAATGGAAGGAACAACGGGCTGAAAACAGGGCTGCAGCCAATCGACCCACTTTCGAAGATAACCTTAAAGCCGTTTTCCCTGAAAAAGTTCAAACGCTGATTGATCGATCTTTGATTCTTGCCATTCAGCAGGTGGTGAATGAGCGCTATCAGGCGGTCATTGCTGAAATGGCCATTGATATCAAACGCAAATATGGCGCTTATATGGATGTCTCTCAGCGTACCGATATTTTTTCCCGTTATGCCGCAGATGAGCTGACAAAGCGGATCTTTCAGTCATCTTACCAAGCGATACTTGAGCGGGCTTATGCCATAGCCAAAGGTAATCTCATCACTTGGTCGCAACAGGCGGCCAAAACTTCACCCCAGTTTTTTACTAGTGAGTATAAATTGTATGAATTGGGAATTGGTAAGGTTGAAGAGGCCTTGCATATTATGAACTCACCTGAAAAGCGCCAGCAAGCGGCATCTGTAGTTTTAGGGATTATCCGTACGACGGTGACGAACAACCTTCACCAACCGAGTGGTCCAAAGAGTAATTCTCGCGCGGTTGTATCTACTGAGCCAGTGGATGAAGAAACAAAATCAAAAAATGCAGATAAATCAGCTTCGAAGGGTAAGTCGGGAAAAATTCCTGGGTCCCGAGTTAATGTCATTGTGGACATGTCTCAGGATGGCACGACTAAAGTTTCCGATGTAAAAAGTCAAAGTAACAGTAATGTCAATGATGCCTTGGCAGGAATTAACGTAGAAATTCCACCGATTGATGTCGATGAAGTGATTAAGAACAACCCTGAGACTCTCAAGTACACTCTGCGAAAACCTGTTGCAGCTGCCACTCACTTTGTGACGCAATTAGCTTTGTTTAATGTCCCCTTGTTTTTTGTTACTGCCGCTATGGTTGGTTTAGACTCTGCCAAGAATCCATTGGCTTTTGATCAACTTAAACAGTCAGTGACCGATCCAGCAGGCACTTTGGGGTTTGGTCTCTTTATGATGACCAATCATAAAGTGGCCATTGGGCTTAAGAGTATGATGATGAATCCAGATTTGAGGCCCTTTGCCACTTCATTGGGAATGGCCGCTGGAATGTTAGCTCAAAGTCTGTTTGTGGATCTTTGGAATGACCGCGACATGCGAGGGTGTGCTAAGTCGATGTACGACCCCAAACCTGAAAACAGTGAGTCCTGCAATAAATTTTGGAATAATTGGATCGTCACCAACAAAATTGCTAAATATACACCGGCCATCATGGGGCTTCTCTCCACCGCATTTTGGTCTGGTTTCGTGACAAAATATGGTCCCAAGGCTGTATCGAAAGCGAGTTCTGGAGTTGTAGCAGCTGAGCAAAGACTAGCGGCTTTAATGAAAGAAGCCGTGGCTGAAGATCCATTTTTTGCACAAACCAAGCAAGCGGCAGTTAATGTTTCCAATTCCGCTCAGAGGGTTGCAGGAACTGTCGCCAATTCCGCTCAGAGGTTAGCAGGTAAGGTTGGAGAGACTGGTGCAAAAGTAAGTAGTGCGGTTCTTGAAAGGGCCAAAAGAAAAGAGAAACTAGCTCACCTCATTTCGATGGCGCAACAAAACCTGGAGTTGGCGCGTGCTGAACTAGACGCTGCCAAAAAACATGCTGCTGAGTTCAAGCAGGTTGTGGGTGAAGGCTGGGCCGCAGCGAAGGGGAAAATGAATGTGCGAATCGCTGGAATTTGGGCGGTCTCGAAAGAAGCTTTTGCGAGCAAGGTCGAACTTGCCAAATTTTTGGCTGGTATGCAGAAACTGAAGTTTTTTGTGAACGCCTCACTGGTCACATTTGGGACAAACTTGGTTTTCATTGCTCTAGATCCCTTTGTCGCAGAACCTTTAAGAGAGGGCATCGGACGATTTGAGTTAACAAGTCACAATATTAAGCAAGAGATTGAAGATGCAACTGTGTTAGACAATTTCGCAGAGATGGTATCGGCCTATTTTTCTCACAAAGTACAGTTGCCAGATGCAAAAGACTTCAAAACTCTCCCAGATGTTTTTAATGCCTATAATCAGTCGCTGAATTTCTTGCTCACACAGAATGAAAAGAAAAAGGCATTCCAAAGCTTGAATATCAATAACTGCTATGTGAGCCAGAAGAATAGCGAAGAACAAACAACCGGAGAATCGGATGATTTAGAGGCTCAAGCCGCAGAAAGATCATCTTCGGAATCAACTTGGATGCCGGGATTCCTCACTCGCGCATTGAAACCTGTGTTAGGTGGGGTTTCGGACATGGTTAATGCTCATCGAGAGTCTTCGGATTTTGTGAAGCTCTACCTACTCAATCAGGGGCTCTACTTTCTGAATCCAAGCTGTGTTGTTGAATCTGATTTTGGAATTTGGCTGGACAAGTATGCTGAAACAGAAAAGGCTTGGCGGACGGTGGCCTTGGCTCAAGTGTCAACTTCCTCGACGGTATGGGGAGAAACGGTGAGTAATTTTGTGACTAACTTCAATACAACTAAAAATTTCTATGAGTTTATAGCATTTCTTATTCACGATTATCGTAATGAAAAAAAATCTGGCAAAGCTGATTTACCGCATGAAGATCTTCAGCGTGATGCATTGATTGCGGGTGTCAAATCGCTCTCGGATGTTGGACTTCGTTCCGAGTGGAATGAACAACAAGAGGGTCGTTTTGAGACCCTCTTTCCTGATGAAATTGAAGATTTCGAAACTCCTGAGTATGCTGATTTTATGGTGGCATCCATGGCCTGTGGCCCCGATGCACGGCAACCTGTTTCGTTTATGCAGAATGTGAAATCAATGAGTTGGTTGCCCTGGGAATCAGTGTCGCGGTTGTTCCCCTCAGTGTTTTCCACTTGGCAAACGATTACGCCGAACTCGGCCATTGTAGAAACCTACCCTGGCACACAATTCAAGTATATCCCGCCACGCATTACCAATGTTGATCCTAAATTCGTATGTGATGATAGCTATTGGATGGCCGCAGCGACTCACGGACGGGGTGCTTATGTTAATCCAGAACCTGCGATTTACAATCGTAAGCTGGAGATTCCCGCTGAGGCATTGAAGATGGCTGAATTCGCGCGCACGATCAAATACGAGAATCTACTAGAATTTCTCTTTGAAAATGCAAGGGAATCGATCATTACAACAGAGGCCAAACGCGATCATTTTCGAGACTGGTTCAATAACACAAGTGTGAATGCCGTTTATGATCGAACCCATGGTGTTTGGCCCGTGGTCAAAAAGAACTATGAGAACTTGATGAAACATCACTTTTTTCCGGCCCTCAATGAGAGTACCATGGAAACACCCTGTCCTAATGGGGGCGGTCTACACTGCGCACTAACTGATGATGTCTATGTTCGAGCCAATGGAGTGCTCTATTCGGGGATTAACGAAGTGTACACTTACATTAGGACTTTACGTAAAGTCCTCAAAAAACATCTGGAGCTTCAAACGTCGCCCTTAACAAAAAATGAAGGACTTGGGAATTTCATAAATGGAGAGTTCGAACGTCGGGCCCGTGCCATCATTTTTGCAATTCTCGATAAAAACACCATCAGAGGAGAGGAATCATTTAATTACTCTGAAGTTATAGAGAAAGTTAAGGATTTGGAGCAAAGCATTTTTCTGATTTTAGGAAACGACGTAGATCCCGCCATTAAAGTAAATGACGTCGTTGAAAAAATGAAACCGGAGCATCTCCAAACCAAAGAGACATTGGATGAGGCCATCGATACTTTGAGTCCCATTAAAGATAATAGTAGCCCATTAGATGGATTAACTTCCCATGAAAAAGAATCCATTCTTAGAGCGGTTGCTGTCTTGAATCTGACTCAAAAAGTCTTTGAAAAGATGACGTCGGTGGTGGCGGAACTGGAGAGCTACAAGAAATTCTCGCAAATCTCATTTAAGGAAGCTGAGTTGCCAAAGGCGGGCCAGCAATTGTTTCAAGGAGGGTCGTTTAACCCCGCGCTCAAGGGGCAGGGCAACTAGGGCGAAGGGATGACTCTACCTGCGCTAGGTTGGCATGGCTAGGCGAGGTGTGACGAAATTGGGCCGGCTGAAAAACATTTTAGAGTTTTCTTAAAATGTGACAGTCCTGGAGATGCTCAAATCGAATAAAATGCAGATGAAGGATGCAAGTCTGGCATGGGATTCGCAAAGATAGAAAAGTAAGAAGTAAAATATTACTAAAATTATTTAGTGGTTTTTAACAACAAAAAAAGGAATAGAGGAGGATCTATGAAAACGAAATTACTTATGCTGGCTCTTATGGTGTCGAGCTCAGCATTTGCGCAAAGAGCAATGGTTGAGTCAGCAGGTAAACCTGGAAAAGGTAAAGCCTCGACTGTGATTGAAGCAGTTAAAGATAAAGACGCTGCCAAGAAGTTGGGCGAGCTACAAGAACAAGCTGCGAAAGACCTGAATGCCGCTGGTGCGAGTGAGCAAGCCGCTGCCGCCGATCTCGCTGGCAAAGGCCAAGTGAGCCCACTCGTTCAGAGAAAACTTGAAGAACGTGGCAAACAGTATGTGGCCCCTTTGGAAAAGATTTCGGAAGGTTGTGAAACGGATGCATGCGCTGCGGTTGATACACTTGCTGAGCTAGTGAAACAGGGTGATCGCTCCGCTATGGAAGTCAGTGGTAAAATCATTGCAGCCACTCAACCAGGTGGGACAGAAGTTCAGAAGACCCAAGGTATCGAACAGGGTATTTTGAATGCTAAAAAAGATCCCAAAAAAGTTATTGACGCTTGTAAAGGTGGACAATAACCAGAATAGGTTGCCGAAACTCAGTTTCGGCGTCTCATCTCTTTGAGGACTTTTAATGAGATTCATAAAGACCGTGGTTTCAAACCCACGGTCTTTATTTTTTTTCTGGAGAATCAATTTTCATAGAATCATCACATTTCAAAATCGCAGTCACATCCTTAAGTCGAGTTTTATTTCATTTTTCACGCTCCTTGGACATTCTCATCAAGAAATCTTAAGATCAGAAAGGTGGAGGGGTGTGTCTCATGCCGAGGATTTTGATCGTCGATGATGATTTAGATTTGCGTGAAGTGATTGTGATGGTCATTGCGTCTTGGATCAAAGCGGAGCTCATCGAGGCGGGGTCGGGGAACGAAGCCATTGCCATCTTGGATCGAGATTCCGCAACAAAACCGATCGATTTCATTATCTCTGATTTTAATATGCCCAATGGCAATGGTGGTGCTCTTGCGACTTACCTTCAATCGAAAAAATTAGCCATTCCGTTCTTACTGCTCTCCAGTGATGAACAAGAAAAGCATCTCGATTTGATAACCCAACCCAACCGTGGTTATTTGCAAAAGCCCTTCGACCATCAAGAGTTACGAGAGGTGGTTCAGGTGCTGTACCGTGACTTCGGCTCGGGGACTGCAACGGCTGTTGCCGATAATGATTATATTCCTGTTTCTTTGATGACATTGGTTCGAATCGGGCAGATTAAATCGCCTTTGTTTATTCAGATGAACGAGTCTAAATTTGTAAAAGTGATCAATGCTGGCACAGCCTTTTCGCCTCAAGTGCATGAGCGCTTTATTAAAAAAGGCGTACCGCACCTGTACGTGCAGAAAGCGGATTTGGGTGCTCTTTTGGAAGAATATCGCGATCGTGTATTCAGGAATATGTACTTTCGCAGTATGAAAGAGAAAACCACCGAGGCATTGAATCTTTCCAAGTCCACATTGGAACTCATTCACGCGGCGGCAAAGTCCCTCAGTTGGAGTCCAGAGTTGATTGCATTGGGCAATGACAACATAAAAATGATTCAAAATATCGTGGCCAGTGAAACAGATTTGAGTAGCGCGTTTGACTGGTTTTCATCGGGCGAGCACGAAGTCGGTGTTTCCACTGGAATTCTGCTCACTTATTTTTTAACCTCTCTCACTAAAGAATTAGGTATGACAGATTCTCAAGACCTTGAGATTTTATCGATGGCCGGTTTTTTTCACGACATGTTACTGGATGATTATCATATTCGTAATCAAGAAAAGTTTATCAATGCCCTGAGTTTAAATATGGCAGGGCATCGCAAAGATCTTGAAAAGGTCCGATCGCATCCGCTCGAGGCGCGAGAGGTTTTGAATCAATGGGCTCACTGTCCGAACGGGCTTCTTGAGGTCATTGAACAGCATCATGAATTACCCGATGGCAGTGGATTTCCTCGTGGTCTCAAGGGAAATCAAATTCATCCTTTAGCGGGTGTGTTTATAGTGGCGTGTGAGGCGATTGAAATGTTTGTTCGTTGCAAAGATAAGCTCGCAGTGATTGAACATCTGAATTCTAGGGCCACAATTTTTTCTCAGTCTCCCACCCAAAAACCTTTTGAAGCGGCCTTGAGACTTTTTGCGATTTAGCACTGCGAGAGAACAGTCAGTGAATTTTCTGTCCTCGGCATCGTTGTAATGTTGTAATATGATACGATTTCCCCAGATGAGACAAAAGGCTATGGGAAAAGTAAACCCATTCTTGCGAGCGTCTATTTCTGACTGAAGGAGTAAGGTATCCTGACCTAGACTCTGACCTGCGGATGGGGTGAGATTTATTTTCGAAGAGTTCACTGAATTCTTGCGAGAGGGGGCCAAGTGAACCTGAAAAGTGTATTGAATGTCGCTGTTGTTGGTGTTGGCTTGTTGGGTCTTACAATTGGTTATACTAATTGTGCCAAAGGCACGGCACCGGTGGCCGAGGACGCATCGTCCAAGCGCGTAGAGGGTTTAGCGGCCATAAACTATTTCCGTGAGTCCGTTCCTGATCGATTCTGTGGTGAAGAAGGTTATGGGTACCTTTTACGTAGTTATATTGGGCCCCAATGTGGTGCGAGTTGCCATTCTATGGGTGGAAGTATGTTCCCTCCCTTTGGTGACAGTGATCTCTCCAAGGCTTACAGCTGGGGAAGAACTCTTGGTAAAACAAATTTTATTGAGAAGGTTTTAGATAATCGGTTTTGCGGACCAGCTTGCAATCTCGATCCGCGCGGAGAAGTTTATCAAGCACTTGTTGAATGGCTCGATCATCCTGATAACTGTAATTGATCAGACTTTAAATAAACCCAAAACAGGTTCGAGTACTCCTCGAACCTGTTTTGTTTCTCGATCATCCTTTTTTGATCATTCATAAAGATCAAACTTATTGATTCTTGCTTTGATCCTTATCAGCGCGCGCATTCCGCTTTTCAATTCGTTCGGCGCGTTTTTCGAGTCGCTCAGCATGCTTTTCTAATTTTTCAGCACCCCTTTCCAGCCTCTCAGCGCGCCGTTCGGCTTTTTCTTCACGTCGTTCGTGGCGCCTTTCAGAATCGCCCTTGCGATGAAGGGAAGACACTGAATGGCCGATGCTTCCTGGTTTGACTCCCAGCTCTAAATAAGAATTGTTGTAAGAGGTGTCAGTGCCAGCTGGGTTTCCGTGAACATATCGAGTTTTTCCAAGGGCGATCGATCCGGTCAGGGTGCGTTCTTTGGTTTCATCTAAAATGGTGCTGAGTCCAAAGCGTCCTGTGAGAAAATCGCTGTCGTTTTGTGTTTGATAGTCACGCCAAGCCACGGACCAGTCAGTGTCAATTGCCGCAAATGAGTGTAGCCCCAGAATGCGAATCCATCCAAAAAGGTCGGCGTCTTTTTGCGACGATTCCAGATTCACATTGTCTGAGAATCCTACACCCACCTGGGGTTTGAGAACTGTGCTGGCTTGAGTGAACGTTGCCGAGAGCATAAGGAGCGTTATGATCGCTCTTTTTATGGTGCATCCAGTCAGTAAAACATTCATCATGTCTAGATGATGGCTTGGGTCCAATCCCTAAAGCAATCTTAAAATAGCCCCATGGTGCGCCGGCATTCATAGGACTGGCTGCGGCTTGCGTTAATTCTTCAAAAATTTACGGTGATTTTGTTTGAGACACCCTTGAAAGCTTGCTACAAATCCAGCCATAAAACATACAAATCGTTCAGACATTTCAAGGAGATGGTTGCATGGCTCTCAATTATAAAGAGGCAGGGGTGGACGTTGTGGCCGGCGAGGCTTTGGTTCACTGGTTGGTAGGTTCTAAAGACGGCAAAAAGCACTACCAAAAAAACCAGGTATCCGGAATCGGTGGATTTGCTTCTTTATTTCGAGTTGATTTTAGCTCCATGGAAAAGCCCTGTCTTGTGACTTGCACAGATGGTGTTGGTACTAAGGTCAAATTGGGTAGCCACTACGGACGCTACTCCTCTCTAGGGCAAGATCTCGTGGCGATGTGTGTGAATGATCTGATCTGTTGTGGTGGAATTCCGCTCTTGTTTCTTGATTATTATGCGACCGGAAAATTGGAACTCGAGGCGGCTAAAGATTTCCTTGGTGGTGTTCAGCGAGCCTGTGATGAATCTCTCTGTGCCCTCGTGGGTGGTGAAACTGCCGAAATGCCCGGTGTCTACGCGCAAAAAGATTTTGATTGTGCGGGATTTGCAGTTGGCGTGGTCGACGAAGTGAAGGCCCTTGGTCCTCATCGTGTCAAAGAGGGCGATGTTATTGTTGGAATCAGCAGCAACGGTTTTCATAGCAATGGTTACTCGTTGTTGCGTAAAGTGTTTTCTCAAGACCTCGATCAGTGGATTGATTACCTATTAAGACCAACCCATCTCTATGTGGCCTTGATGAAGGAATTATTGGATCGAAAAGTGGAATTGCATGCTGCGGCTCATATTACGGGCGAAGGAATCGAAAATGTTCCGCGTGTGATTCCTGAAAATCTCGCGTGGCAAGGCAAAGCTTGGGAGTGGCCTGAGCCCTTTGTGGAGGTCCAACGTCGCACCGGAATGTCGGATGCGGAGATGTTGCGAACTCTCAATTGTGGTGTGGGTTTTACATTTATTCTGCCGGAGTCCCAAGCGTCTGTGGTCAAAGAGGTTGCACGCAGTATGGGATATTCGACCTTTGACTTAGGGACCATGGTGAAGCGCCCAGCTGATGGAAAAGAGATCCTCGGATTATGATGGGAGCAGGGAACGCTTTAAGTTGGGCCGTGTTTATTTCGGGAACGGGGAGTAATCTTCAGGCGCTCCTTGATGCTCAACCAAAAATCTCAATCAAGCTGGTCGTTTCAAGTCGACCCGACGTGCAAGGAGTCGAAAGAGCAGAGAAAGCGGGGGTTCCAGTGCATGTATTACCCAAAGAAATCGATTGGAGTTCTTTGTCGTCCCGCCTAAAGCAAGAAAAAATCGATCGGATTTTTCTCGCTGGTTTTATGAAAGTCATTCCGGCCAGTTTTATAGAGGAGTGGCCACAGAAAATTCTTAATTTACACCCGAGTCTGTTGCCAAATTATAAGGGGTTGCGAGCCATTGAGCGAAGTTATGAAGATGACGCTGCCATGGGTGTGACCATCCATTGGGTAACGCCCGAACTCGATGGCGGTCCTGTTTTATTACAGAGAGAAGTTTTTCCGAAAGGTACAGCTCGAACTCTCA
>JBILOD010000570.1:0-2767 GCA_044374645.1 Pseudobdellovibrionaceae bacterium
AACTGTTTATCCTATGTGGGCAAAATATCTGGGACACAACCCATTTTTATTTCTGCAGGTTGTGACTGGTACCATATCGTTCATGAAGTCCTACATGCCGTGGGCTTTGTTCATGAACACTCCAGACCTGATCGGGATCAATTCATCAATGTACAGTGGGAGTTCATTCCCGAAATTTATAGATCACAATTTGAAGTCCTTCCGGAGCCACTCGTTGGCGAATGGTTGAAGTACGAATACGATACTCAATCCATAATGCACTACGCCTCCCAGGATTTTACTAAGTCCTCTCAGACCTATTCCCTTCTCCGCAAAGATGGCTCACCAATCCCGGAGCCCAAAGAACTCAGCCCTTTGGATATTCAAAAAATCAATGACCTGTTTCAAGGACGCTAAGATTCCCCCAAATGAAAAAAGAATTGGTCAAGCTCATTGTCTGGTTTTTCACTCCTAGCCTTTAGCTCTCCCAAATAAATGCCGTTTATTTGGGCATGAGACATATTAAATACACCCAAAAAGTTTTAGTTGCTGTCGGACTCGCCCTAACGGCCTGTCAAAACTCCCAATTCGAAATCAAGAAACTCGAAACTGGAGCCAGAGAAACTCTTCTCTGCGAACAAAGTTTCGATAATTTCAATGATCGCCTCTACGACTTTTGGTTAGACAAAAAAGATCTGCCAACCACAGCTGAGTTTCAGGAGGAGTTCCGACAAGGCCTTTACGAAGACTCCATATGGTCAAAGATGGACCATACCACTATCGAGCATATGGTTGAGATCACCTCTGACTACTATGACTATTTGGCCAATGAACTCACCCGATCTGCAACCGAACCGACCGAAAAGCTCAAGTTGCTCACAGCCCTAGAAATTGGCGATCAGTCTGATGACAGAGCTCAACTGCAACAGTCCTGGTCCGTGCAGAAATCACTTCTGCAAAATCGTCTGCGCGAACTCAATCTTCCCTGCCAGCAGGTCACCGAGCGCACTCGAGAAGCAGAATCGCTGAACCCGACAGCAGTCACTAAGAGAGTTAAGCTCAAGACCAATCTCCCTCGTGCGGTGGAGGGACTTCGCTGGGCCTTTGCGACGGCCTATCAAAGCTGCCAACCGGTTGAACTCCCAGCCCTCAGCGCAAGAACTCCGGCGGTTGAAGGAATCAAAATACTCTCTGAAACTCACCCAAGTGGCGGCCGCAAACGAGTTTATGGGGACGTACAAAAAATTATCAGCACCCATCCTTATTACAAGGACACGTCCTTTGGGAACAACTGCTTTGACGCTACCACTAAACCTCTTATTTACGATTTCGGTGGAAAGCCCGCGACGACAACGGATGCGAATGCCAAACTCGACTTTTTCACCAATGAAGGGAGTGGCACCAGTGTGCTCGGTATCGATTGTTCGGGCTTTGTATTTTCAGCACTCGCTCGTGGCGGCTTGAAGTTGGCGCCGAACAAAACCTTGAAGGCCGTATCTGTGAATGGAATCTCCGCCAAAATGTACAAAGATCCTGTGAAAAATGGTCTGACCTGTTTTCGGCCGGTGGCCATTTCAGCCAATAACGGTATTGCCCCGGGAGACATAGTCGCATCCCAAGGACATGTGGTAATGGTGGATCAAATCGGCGCTGACCCCTTTGGACTCGCAAGGGCAAAATCGATCTCCGACTGCACCGCTGAAGTCTTGAGCTACAAAGGCTTTGACTTTGTAATCACTCATTCCACGCCATGGAAAGCCGGTGTCGGTATCAATCGCACCTTTGTGCGCGACTACCTCAAAAACTCTAGCACCTATCGAACAGGTTTTGAAAAATACGCTGTTGCTTTTTGTAAAAGCAAATTTCAAGCAAAAGACCAAAGCGACGCAGCCATCACTGAAATCAAAGTGGTGCGCCATAAGGGATCAAACGATTGTTTGGCACCTCAGCCCATTGGGCTGCGCTACGAATCTTGCGTTCAAAAGTGCTCGCTCACCAATCCTATTCCAACGCCAATTTGAATTATACCGTGAGCAGTAGACAGAATTTCATATTTTGCTTGCACCTTTATTTTGAATCAGTCAGTTTTGATTTGAGTGGATTCGATCTAAGGAGCTGTAGACATGCAAGTAAATCACTGGCCAGCAGGGCAAGGTTCCAAATGGCTTAAAGAAGCCTTTACCCTCTTTAAACAGAAACCTTTCTTTTGGATTGTTACTGTTTTTGGAATCACTTTGGGCCCGTTCCTCCTGGGCCGATTGATCCCATTCTTTGGAGCTATTTTTGCGGATTTCCTACAAACTCTATTGGGAATTGGTTTTTTGCGTGTCTGCAAACACATGAAGCAAAATCATGAGTTCCGTGCTTCACTTCTCTGGGCCGATCTGCAGAAATCTGATTTGTGCATGTCCATTCTTTGGCTAAAAGGCCTAACCTACCTCAGCATGGTGGGGGTGATTGTTGTTATTGGTGTTGTTGACTTAGCTCTTGGAGTCACTCAAAAAGATATCATGAGTCTCGTACAGATTATCAACAGTCAAACCCTCTATTTGATCCCTGACTCGTTCTACTTGATCATTTTTATTAACATTGGTCTCTTAGTCACTCTCGGCATGCTTATTGGTACCGCTCTTATTTTTGCTGCCCCACTCATTGCATTCAAAAAGACCACCATTGCAGAGGCCTTGAAACTGAGCCTCATCGCCAACTTCAAAAATATTGGCCCCTTCACTGCCCTTTTTGGAATGATCATAGGACTTTCAATCCTTTGCCTTTTCACCCTTGGATT
>JBILOD010000571.1:0-2766 GCA_044374645.1 Pseudobdellovibrionaceae bacterium
CAGTTAGGCCAGGAACTGAATGTTAAAATCTATTTGTTTGGGGGCACTGCCGCGGCCTTTGCACACTACGTGAAATGGGATTTTCTCCGTCGAGAACGCGATGACCATTCCTATTTTCCCGATCGCTTTGATTATAAGTATGTCAACATTTATCGGGCCAGTCAGGATTTGGATATTGTTGTTGATGGACCGAAATCGGCGATCGACGAAATTGCCGCTCGTCTGAGTCAGGCCTTTCCGTATTTACAGGGTAATAAAAGTAGTAAGAGTTCGTGGGAAGTTCGATCCCTTCGTGAGGACTCCGGCGATAAATTGGCGTTACTCAACAATGATGATTTTTTGAACCAGCATTCTGATTCGAATTCAGTAGGTCTCATTGAGGTCACTGAACCAGGGCCTGGTGAATTAATCGTCCGGGACCTATTTGACTGGAACAATTCGGTTGAACCACAATTTCTAAAGGATGTGGTCGAGGGAAAAATTCGATTTTATTTTTCTAAAAAGCATGCAACGACGGCCTACTTTATTCAAGGTCGAAATCCTCCGATAATTTCAGTGATTCGGTATTTTATTAAATGTTTTCAGTTTGATTTATCGACTCGCGCTGAAGATCTTCCAGTGATCAAAAAAATCATTTCTGAGTTTGAACCTTCTTCGATCGATGACCAAGATTATCTAAAATCCTGGTTTAAAAACAATGTACCTAAATTGGTCCAGAACTCTATTGATATAGAAAAGTCATTCCAAGTCCTTCAGGCCGCAGGCCTTCTCGAAAAATTGCGAAGGATTGGTGCCCCTGAAAAGGAAGGAACTCCGGCTTGGTGGATGAACAAACAACCATTATTAAGTTATAAACTAGGACAGAGGGATCAGATCATACCAGGTCCAACCGCCGCTGAACTAGGATTAAGTGAAGTGGCACATGAAACCACGTCCTATTCAGTCTATGAATCTTTAACGAGATCGCACAAAGGGATACCCAATGTTTTGATTTCGCGTGTCGGAAAAGTCGGGGAATCGGCCGTTCATGGAGATGGATTTTACACCATGAAGGGCCACAATTCTGGGTATCGTGGAACGGGATTCACCGTTCGTTTCAAGGTTTCGCCCATGGCCCGTCTAAACACTGATTTTAGTTTGGTTAAGAATACGAACTTTGTGATTTTTCACAATCGAAATGCGATTGAGGTCATACCTGAAAATCTGAAGTTAGACCTCATCAGCTATTATCAGATTTTGCTTCACGGAGAGTCGTTGTCCAACCATGACAAAGGGCTTCTCTATCGTCTCCAACTGGCCTTGCGATCAAACTTTTTTGCCCCGACCGAAGCTGAGATTCAATTTGTACTTGGTCTTCATGATGAAGAATTTTTACGTTTAATTCAACTCGACCGATTTCCAGAAAGTGGAACGTTTTTAAGTTCATTTTTACCTCGAAGAACGTTTTCGCAGTCTCATCTCTTAGAAATGATACAAACAACCGCGGCGGGCGGATCGCCGGCTTTGTCTGAAGAAGTAAAGCGTGCCTTGGTCGAAAAAATTCTAAACTCGGATATCAATGTTCACTTTCTAGTGTCTATGATGGAACTGAAAATCTTTGATCAGTGTTTGGAACGTTTTTTTGAAAAAGCGGCCCAACAAATCTATTCTGACGAGTTGGCAGCATTTTTTCTGACGGCATGGTCAGAGCGTCTCAAAAAGGACTCATGGCTGGTTTACCCTTTGGTGTCGGATCTGGAGAAGGTCAGAAGAATACAACAGCAGTTTGAGTCACTCATGGTGCGAGTGCTACAACAAAGACCAGGGCTAAGTCCATTGGGTAAAGCACTGGAGTTGTTCACGAGAATCTACTTAGGGCGCGTAGTTCCTTCCACCGACGGTTCGTTCGATCTTCTATCGCGATTGATACTTAAGGCCACCAATGATCTTAATGGAGTCATGATGCTGTTGAAGTGCCTGTCGATTTTGCCGAACTATCGCACGCGGTTCATTGATCTGTGGCCCAATTTAAAAGACAAAGCCCTGGGTATGACCCCGAATGAGTCGGAGCTGGCCAAGTTTGCAGAGTTAGTCCCCATAAAGTCGAATCTCATTGAGTTAGCCAATTATGGTATTGATCACTCAGTGTTTCATTCCTATGAATTTATCGACTACTTTATCACTGAACTGGACTATCTGGAGCGACACACATCGAAGAGTGAACCCAACTCCACTTTGATCGCTGCGACCTTAATCAAGCTAAGGAAGCTCGTCGAAGTGAAACACCGGTACTCTATTCAGATCTCTAAGAGCCTCATGGAGCTAAACGGGGACGACTCAGCACAGTTTGATTTTCAGGGAGAGCATTTGACCGAGGCCATAGTGGGCTCTCAGGATCCCCAGCAGCAAGCGCATTTTTTGAAAATAGGGATGGACCGCCGTCTCTTTACTCGCTCTCTGCAATTGGCGCAAATCTTACAATGGATGATACCTATCGAAGGAGTCGATTTGTCCAGCCTCTACGCACGGGCCTGGGAGCAGTTCATAGCCTTGAAATCAACGATCAACCAAGTGCTCGCAGTGAGTGGCGGGCGTTCGCAAATCGATTTTGATGCTCAATTAGCTCTTTATTTCAAAAATCATTTTTCGATAGACAGCGATGACCATCTGGTTCGAACCTTACAGGCATTTAAGAAATTTGAGAAACGAAATCAATTCGTCATTGAGCACTTGGATCAGATTCAAAATGTTTACTTTCGGTCTCACGTTTTGAAATCTCTTGGGCCT
>JBILOD010000040.1:0-13102 GCA_044374645.1 Pseudobdellovibrionaceae bacterium
TGAACTTAGTGATGTAGTTTCAAGAATTCGCGGTAAAAAAGGCACTAAAGTCAGATTGTTGATATTGCGAAAAACAGGAGACAAAAAAGAAAAGTTTGAAGTGTCGCTCATTCGCGATAAGATCAAACTTGAAGATGATGCGGCTAACATCTATTACGTCGAGAAAGTTATTGGCGGCCAAAAGAAAACTCTTGGGGTCATCAATCTGCCATCCTTCTATGCGGGAGGTGGGCGATCCAGTGCGGCTGATATGAAGAAGTTGTTGGTTCAAGCGAATGAGAAAAAAGTTGATGGAGTTGTTTTAGATCTTTCGACCAACGGCGGAGGAAGCTTGGAAGACGCCGTGAAAATTGCCGGTTTGTTCTTCAAAACAGGAAACGTTGTAAAGCAATCTTCGCGCGATAGTTTTCGTGGCGAAGTTCCATTGGCGGATGCAGATCCAACAGTTGATTTCAAAGGCCCGATGGTTGTATTGAGCACGCGAATTAGTGCGAGTGCTTCTGAAATCGTGGCAGGAACGTTGCAAGATTATAAGCGTGC
Source organism: Pseudobdellovibrionaceae bacterium (assembly GCA_044374645.1). GTDB lineage: Bacteria > Bdellovibrionota > Bdellovibrionia > Bdellovibrionales > Bdellovibrionaceae > CAUJGP01. The sequence goes on from JBILOD010000040.1 coordinate 541, forward strand.
TGTCATTGTGGGTGGTGATCACACCTACGGAAAAGGAAGTATTCAAACGGTTGTGCGTATACCTCAAGATTTAGGCGCTCTCAAAGTAACGATTGGGATGTTCTTTATTCCTGGCGGAAACAGCACTCAGCATCGTGGTGTTGACGCCGATGTTAAATGGCCTAGTTTGTGGAATAGCGAAGAGATTGGTGAGAAGAGTTTAGAGTACTCCTTGCCGCCCAAAAGAATTGCTAGCTTTGTCTCTCCGGAAGCTTATGTCAAAGAGGGGCCAAACGCTTGGAAGCCGATTGATGCAAAATGGATCAAGACTTTGAAAGATCGTTCCGGACAACGAGTTAAGCAAGACTCTGAATTTAAGAAGATTCAAGAGGATTTTGTTAAAGCTCAGAAAACTGGAAAGGTCATAAAGCTTGCTGAGATTTTGAAAGATAAAAATGGCTATGCTGAGAAGCAAAAAAAGGCCAAAGCCAATAAAGCGGCTCCAAAAGAAGATCGTGATAAAGAGTATTTGGCTCGCGCAGATATTAAAGAGTCATTGAACGTCTTGTCTGATCTCGTAGGGTTAGAAGAGGGCAAAAAGCTTGAACCCATTGTTCCGGTAAAAGCCGTTGATGCAAAATCGACGGAGACCAAAAACCCTGAGGCCGCTGAGGGCAATAAAGCCTCAGAAGTGACTCCGGTGCCGGTACCATCTAAACCCACCGACGCAAAGTAATACCAATTCCATTTGGTTCGCAGCCCATCGTTGGCTGCGTCGTCCGAGGCACCCCTTCGCAGAGGGGAAACCCCGCCTCGTGTGCGCCTTACACTGGGCAGGGTCCCCTCTGTGAAGGGATGCCCAGTAGGCTCCGCGCCTTCGCCTTGCCGCCTCGGTCTACTTTCCAAATGAAACTGGTATAATTCTATTAGACCTCGACAAATCAGAAATTCTGGATATTATCGAGGTCTACTTTCAATAGCGCTTGACGGTCAACGTTGATAGGTCAAGCGGAAGGGAATTACAGCATGGTTCAGACCCGTGTCGGGAGCAAAACTCTTTCCAAAAAAACAAGCAAGGCCGCAAACAAGTCTTCAAAAAAGATGGCGAGCAAGGCCACTATCAAAGCCACAAAAAAACCAAGTTTCTCTGGTCTTGATAAAGGGCTTCTTCTCAAAATGCATGATGTCATGGTGCAGAGTCGAGCTCTAGAAGAACGTCTCATTAAAATTTATAAGGCCGGTGATGCCTACTTCTGGATCGGTGCGCCAGGTGAGGAGGCTTGGGGTGTCCCGCTCGGATTATTAGTCAATAAGGGACAGGGGCCCGCGTACGATTGGTTGCATTTGCACTATCGTGGCACTCCAACTTTAATGGCGATGGGTATGCCAATGATCGACTCCATTCGCCTTATTATGAATCGTGCCACTGATCGCTGCACTGGAGGACGTAATTTTTCTAACCATTATTGTTTTCCAGAGTGGAACGTTGCTCCCGTGTCTTCGCCGATTGAGGTGCAATACATTCAAGGATTAGGGACTGCTCATGTGCAAAAACGGCATGGGGGCAAAGGATTAACCATCATCACAGGCGGAGATGCAGGGACTGCAGAAGGTGATTTTGCCTCCTGTTTGGTTTGGTCCGCTCGTAAGGGCAAAGAGCTTCCTATTCTGATCACGGTGCAGAATAACCGGTGGGGTATTTCAACGAACTATGATGGCCAGCATGGCGAAACAAAAATTTCTGATCGGGCCAAGGCTTTTAACATGCCTGCTGAAACCATCAATGCCAATGACCCCGTAGAATCCTACCTTAAAGTTCAAGAGGCGATGACGTATATTCGCAAGACGCGCAAACCTGCATTCATTGAAGCGTGTGTTTCGCGACTCTACGGACACTCTTCAGCGAGTGGTGCTAATTTCATTAAAGAAGAAGATGACTGTTTAGTCTTATTTGAAAAGAAATTAGTGGATGCCGGCTATTTGAAAACGGTCGAGGCAAAAACTCTTTTTGAACAGTATGAAGACCAGGCGCGCGTGATTGCAGAAGATGTGCGCAAAGAGCCATTTCCGTCAGGCGCAACCATTTGGGATCATACGTATGTAAATAATGAAAATGCAGATTGGAGAAATTTCTAATGGCAAATATGGCTCAAGCCATACGTATGGCTCTCCATTATGGTGAAAAGAACTTAGGTGTTAAAGATGTTTTTGGGCAAGATGTTGGTGCACCTCTTGGAGGCGTTTTCACAGCTACCCAGGGTTTAGAGACCACCTGGAACGCTCCATTGGATGAACGTGGCATTATTGGAATGGCCATGGGAATCGCGATGGCGGGCGAACGTTGCGTTGCGGAGATTCAGTTTTGCGATTATATTTTTAATACCATCGATTTATTGAAAATTGCTGGAAACACGAATTGGGTCACCAATGGTAATATTGAATTACCGATGGTTGTAATGACTCCGGTCGGCGCCGGCATTCGTGGTTCCATTTATCACAGCCACTCTTTTGATGCTTGGGCTTCGCGATTGACAGGCTGGAAGGTGGTTATGCCATCGACTCCAATTGATGCTTATGGACTGATGTTGTCTGCTATTCAGGATCCTAATCCCGTTTTGTTTATGAAGCCCAAGGCGCTGATGCGTGTTCGAGGAGAGGAATTGATTCCTGGTGAACCTGAGCAAGAAAAAGATTTGAAGGCCATGATTGATGCTCCTATTGGTGATCGTAGCGCTTGGAAAGCGCGCTGGCCCGATGTTCAAGGTCACTTCATCCCAATTGGAAAAGCGAAAATCACTCGCTCCGGTGAGCAGATCACAGTGGTAAGCTATGGTAGGCATTTATTACTTTGTAATCAAGTGGCCGACGAGTTGAAACAAGAGGGCTTTTCTATTGAAGTGATCGATCTTCGCACAATTTATCCTTATGACTGGGCTTGTGTGCGCGAGTCTGTGGCGAAGACTGGTAGGTTGCTTGTGGTGAATGAAGACACAGAAGTAACCAACTTTGGTGAGCACCTTGTTTATCGTGCTGTTCAGGAGCTTTTTTACCATTTGTTAGCGCGTCCGCGTGTTTTGGCAGGAAAGAATATCCCTGGTATTGGTTTGGCGGCTCCACTTGAAGATGCTTCAGTACCTCAGGTTTCTGAAATCGCAGCGGCAATTCGTGAAGTATGCGCGGAGGTTCCTTAATGAGTCGTCTCCATAAAAAAGGTGGACATGCTGATCAGCCGTTTGATCGTTATGAGTATTATCGTAAGTCGGTGCAATCGGCCGAGACCGATGTTGAATTTTATCGCGATACCTACAAGGAAATTCGAGGCAAATTGCCGACGGTATTCCGAGAGGATTTTTGCGGTACCTTCGCGCTTTCCTGTGAGTGGGTTAAACTGAATAAAAGTTTTAAAGCCATTGGTGTGGATTTAGATCCCGATCCGTTAGTGTATGGTAAAGAGCATTACCTGCCGCTTTTGGCTGAAGAACAACAACGACGCGTGACCATTGTTCAAAAAGATGTTTTGAGTCCGAAACTTCCAAAGGCGGACATTATTGTGGCAGCCAATTTTTCGTATTTTGTTTTTAAAACCCGTCAGCGAATGAAAGAGTATTTCATGAAGGCAAAGAAGAGCCTCAATCGTGATGGAGTTTTTGTCGTTGATTGTTTTGGTGGTAGCCTTTGTCAGGATGGCAACGAAGAGTCGACTCGTCATAAATCGTTTACCTATTATTGGGAACAAGTGGATTTTGATCCAATCACACATCGTGCTCATTTTAATATTCACTTTCGTCCGCATGGTAAGCCAAAGTTAGAGCGAGTGTTTAGTTATGACTGGCGTATGTGGACCATTCCTGAATTGAGAGACATTCTTGAAGAAGTGGGTTTTAAAAAGACCACGGTTTACTGGGAAGGCACTAAGCGTGATGGCACTGGTAATGGGGTATTCAGTGCTACAAATGTGGGTGAGTCTTGCTTGAGCTGGATTGCATACATTGTGGCTGAAGCTTAAAAAACTTTTCGATTTTCCAATTTGGTCAGTGTTGGTCAGTGTTGAAACTTTGGGGCGGAAAATTCCCGCCCCATTTTTTTATGTTAGCGTAAGGTCTTCAACTATTGCACCGGTGTTACGTTACCTTCAAGTCCGGAGAGCGTGAGGTTGGTGGTCAAGTTAGTACGAGCGATGTAAACTTGTGTTCCATCAAACTCTGTAAGACCTGCAGAGAAACTTGAAGTCGTCAAAGTACTGCAAGCTGTGGGTGCCACCGATAAATCCGCAGGATTGTAGCAATTATTAGAATCATAGACCCACGAAGAATCGCTCTGGCATTGTCCTGCGGCGTTGGTCGATCCAGCTTTTCCTGCCACCAGCATTTCTGTGCCATTCGAAATAATTCGAGTATTGCACCCGAGGGCTGGGAACATTGGTCCTTCTGAAAAGCCGGCACCCGCGATGGCTGTTTCAAAGGTAGAAGTCGTTGGATCGGTTTTAACTCGATAAACCGTGTAGCGATCATAGGACGGTGAACTTTCCAGGAAGAGTAAATCCACGGCCTTTGTTGTTCGGTTATACGTTGCAAAATAGCCAAACTTATCAGTTTCATTACTTTGTACCAAGAGTAGTGCGATATAATAGTAGTTGTCGTCCCGCCCCCAGGCCATGCCACTTCCAGCGCCAGATTGGTCACCATTCGTTTGGGTAAACATGCTAAGACAATTTAGTTTCAGTGTAATCTGATAGTCCGTTGAAGAAACGGGCGAAACCGGAGCACCAGGCGAAACCACCCATTCATAAGGAGTGCTTGTAAAACAGCTCGGTTCAGATTCAAAACGTTGATTGATTTCAGTGATGCGAGAGTCTAAATCTGCAATAGAAGTTCCGACAAATCCAGTGCCCGTGACACCACTGATTCCAGTAAAAGACTTGCTAAAAAAATCCGAAAGAGCCTCAGTGGAAGTGGCAGCAGCGAAGGTGCCGATGGCTTTTGGAGAAGCCATCATTGTTGTAGTTGACGCCGGGTTTGGTAAAGTTTCCTTCACCGCAGGTAAGAGTAAAGGAAGAATGTTAACTTTAACGTTAGACTCTTCATCTTTCTTTTTTTCACAAGCAATAGTCGTTATGAGCGTTGTGATCATAAGTAGCTTTAATAAGTTTTTCATAATTAGTTTCTCCTTAAAAAATAGTTGTTAGGCGACGAGCTGAATTTCTTCGATAGAGTAGGGAACCCAAATCGTGAGTTTAGAACCTTTGAGTGGAACCGATTCAATTTTTGCAAAACCACCAAGGTCGACCGCAGTGTGCATAATCGCTTCCATTCCGATACCTCGCCCGGAGATTTCGGTCACTTGATCGCGAGTAGAGAGGTTGCCCTTGAAGATGTATTGCAGAATTTCATCATCACTTAAATGGTCTGGTATAATGCCCTTGCTTAAAAGGCGTTCGCGGATTTTTTTAACATCGATCCCTTGGCCGTCATCAACAATTTGAAGAACAAGCAATGAACGTTTGAAATTGCCTGGGTCATTTTCAACTTTAACTCTGATCATGATTTGGCCTAATTCTTCTTTGTGGTGAAAACGTCGGAGAATTGGATTTTCAATTCCATGATCAACAATGTTATTGAGTTGATGAATCAGCGTGGTGAATAACTCTGAATAGTGTTCTCGATGGATCAGTATGTCGCCACCCTCGATGAGCATAGGCTTCAATTTTTTGCCGAGTTTGAGTGCCAGAGCTTGAGTTGTTTCCTCAAAACCATCAAGGAATTGTTTGATTGGAACATAAAAGATATCTCGTTCAAATCGCGTCACTTTATCATTGAGATGCTCTTCTTGTTTGAGGACATTCACAAATTTTGTCAAAGTTTCAAGTGGAACTTCGACTGATCGCTTGCCGTGAATCACTTCGTTTCCGAGCAGAATTTCATTGTTCTTCAAGAATGACTGAAATTCATACCTGATCTTATTAAAGTGCTCCTGTAAAACAGTGAGAGTATCTTTCGCAAGGCCATCCGTTTGAATCGCCAGCAATAACTGTTCTGTCTCGTGGCAAGTGTGTGCTAAATCGTAGATTGCAAAAGTGGAGGCGCCACCCTTGATAGTGTGTAGGCATCTTAATGCTGTTTGCATCTGGAACTTATAATGGCTTGAAATAGCGGAATTCAGTTCGGTTAGCAACTTTTGTACATCAAAAATGAACCGAATAATTTCCCGCTTTCGGCGAACCACATTAATCACCATGCGGCTGTACGAACGCTCTCGTTCTGCTTCTCTTTCGGCCTTTTCGAGATCAGTCTTATCTGTGACGACGACGACGACGCTGTCGAGGCCACCGCTCAAATCGAAAATTGGAAAGTAATTGAGGGAGAGGCTCTTGCTGTCGGTGCGGAAAACTTTTTCTGGGCCAAGTGGTGCCAGATCCTTGAAGGGGAGGCTTTGTGAAAATAGGCTCGTAACCCATTTATAAATTTTAGTGAATTCAGCTTTGTCAGCCTTGATGGTATCCCAGAATAAAGTATCTGTAGGTACTATTCCAAGAAGTGATTCGCATGATTTTGAATACACAGGTAAGCATTTGCCTGTTTTATCGAAAATAAAAAAACCCTGATCTAAAGAGTCCAACAAGGCCCGCATCGTGGTGTTGAGTTTTTGAAGCTCTTTCGTGCGGTCGTCGACCATTTTTTCGAGATTTTCAGAGTATTGTGCGAGTTCCTTGTGGGCCTGTTCAAGTTGCTGAGTATAGATTTCTCGTTGTTCGAGTTCAGCTTTATATTTCTGATGAAGATTGTTCTCCAGGGTGACGTCGCGAAAGTACATAACCCAATGCGTGGTATCGCCCATTTTTTGCGGGATCAGTGCAATCTGTACGCGCCCTTCCTTCCCACTGAGAGCAGTGAAATCGAGTTCGCGATAGGGGATTGGATCTGTATGTTTTGCCAGTTGCCTAAGTTCTGGAAAATCAGCGCTTAAACTAAGGAGATCAAGGAAGTGTTTGGCATTGAGCGCCCTGCGGGCAGACAAATCAATCATTTGAGAGGCGGCTGAGTTCAAGTAGACCACAGCACCGTCAGAGGTTAGGACGAAGAGTGGTTCAAGCAGCATGTCAAAAATATTATAATCAATGATCAATGAGAACTCCTTGGGTGATTTATCGGATAAAATGCGAAAAGATTTAGTGAAGGTGCAATTTTGGGATTAAGGTCCAGGAGATATTTTCTTAAAATATCCCTTAACTGTTTAGGTTTCGGCTTATGGACTCGACGTTGAGTGGTTTTCGAGGATACACTGACTTAGTATGATTCAATGTTCGATAACGTTATTGATCATGTTGGTGGGGATTGTAGTTGGAGCCGTCGACTCTAATGAGCCGCTATCGATTGACGAAAAAATCCGAGCTTTTGATGAATTCGAGAAAGCGAAGTCTATAGAAAAACAGCTGCGCGAGGGCGATCTTGATGAGGTTTTGGCAAAGCGTAAAAACGAAGCCAAGAAGCGCCAAGATGAGTTAGATGAATTTCTCGCTAATAAGGCCAAGGAAAAGCGGATTAAGCCTGAAGACACTCCTGGTTATGAAGACTATTTGCTCCAGAAGTGGCAATGGCGCCATAAGCAAGAGGAAGAGGCTGCGGCTATTTCCCGTTTGAAAAAAAACTTGAAGCCCGGTAAAAAGGAACGAGAGTTTGAACTGCGAGAATACGCACTTCAAGATTCCGAAAAAAATCGTATTCCATTTAATAAGCGCAAAATTTTGGGCGGAAAACCGGGAGGAACAAGCACTTCCGGAGGCCACAGTGGAGGCAGCGGCGGGGGCAGCGGCGGGGGCGGTGGTTCCTCGCCTTACATTCCACCTCCACCAATTGAAGACGTGCCAGATTTTGATAATGATATACCGCCCCCTCCACCTCCGCCACCACCCCCTCCCATGGGTGGCAGTGATTTCGATGATCCTGAGCCAGTTCCGATTCCACCGCCACCTCCTCCTTTGGAGTGACAGGGGGGGGATTTGTGAGGTATAGGTGGTTTTTTTCAAAGGTTATACATGAAAGTTATTGAGCATCTTAGTCGAGCGCAGAGTCCGTTATTGAGTTTTGAGATTGTACCGCCACCGAGGGGTAAATCAGTCAAAGACATCATTGAAATTGTGGAAGATCTCCTTCCGCTGAATCCTGCATGGATTGATGTAACGGCTCATGCGTCGCAAGCGGATCTTGTTGACAAGGGAGACGGAAGCTTTCAGCGGCGCATTTCTCGTAAACGCCCTGGGACCATCGGCATTTGTGGGGTTATTCAAAATCGATTTAAGATCGACACTGTAGCTCATTTACTCTGTCTTGGCTTTACCAAGGAAGAAACCGAAGATGCTTTGATTGAGCTTCAGTATTTGGGAGTGGAGAATGTTCTCGCTTTACGAGGTGATTCCCCCAACTTTGAAAAACGCATTTCTTCGAATCGTTCGACGAATGAATTTGCATCGGACCTGGTGGAGCAATTGAGTGAACTTCGTCATGGGCGGTATTTGCAAGATATAGAATCATCCAATCCAATGGATTTTTGCGTTGGTGTGGCTGGATATCCTGAAAAGCATATTGAGGCTCCAAATCTCGCCATTGATCTAAAGTATTTAAAAGAAAAAGTCGATCTGGGGGCACATTACATCGTCACCCAAATGTTTTTTGAGACCAAACACTACCTGCGTTTTCGTGAAGACTGTGTAAGAACAGGAATTAGTGCACCCATTGTGCCTGGACTAAAGTTGATTCACCTGCCTACTCAGCTGAAGCGTATTCCAAAGACCTTTAATGTGGATTTGCCAGAGGATCTCACCAAGGAGGTTCTTGCCAATCCCAAACACACTCTTGAAATCGGCCAACGTCATTGCCTTAAACAATGTCAGGAGCTTTTAGCGGCCGGAGCACCAGTTTTGCATTTTTACGTAATGAATGATGCAAAACACGTTGTACAGGTGATAAAACAGCTAGGTCTCTAAAAAAATTTGAACCAATCAGCTATCTGAACCATTTAGTTAGATTCAATGGTTTGGGCTAATGAGATTCTGCTGAAAAAGTGCCAAATTCAAGGCGGCAAGTTTCAAATCGAACGAGGCGTAGGAAGGGCGGGGTTTCCCCTCTGTGAAGGGGTGCCCACGTTGAGTGAGAGATGAAACGCAGCCAACGCAGAAGTTGGACTTTTTCAGCGGAATCTAATGAGGATGTAACGGCTATGCATATCAAAAGTCTGCGTGAGCTTTTAAAAGAGCGCATTGTTTTTCTCGATGGGGCCTTTGGCACCATGGTACAAACTTATAAACTTACTGAGGCCGATTATCGTGGTGAGCGTTTTCGTGATCACGGTAAAGATCTCAAAGGTAATAATGACTTGCTCTGTCTCACCAAACCTGAGCTGATGAAAGAAATCCATAAGCTTTATTTGGACGCTGGAGCCGATATCATTGAAACCAACAGTTTTAATGGAACAGTCATTTCCCAATCAGATTACGGTTTGCAGGATTATGTTTATGAAATGAACGTAGCTGCGGCTCGTCTGGCAAAAGAGGCCGTTCGTGAATACCAGCAGAAAAATCCTCGTCCGTGTTTTGTAGCCGGAGCGCTTGGTCCCACGAACAAAACACTCTCCATCTCACCAAAAGTGACTGATCCTGGTTTTCGCGAAGTCTCATTTGATGAGATGGTGCAGAACTATTACGATCAGGTGGCAGCTTTAGTTGAAGGAGGCGTTGACCTTCTGTTGCCGGAAACTAGTTTTGATACTCTCAATATGAAGGCGTGTATTTACGCCATTAAAAAGTTCGAAGAAGACACTGGTATTCATAAAGACCTCATCATTTCAGTCACGATCACGGATCAATCAGGTCGAACCTTGTCAGGTCAAACCGTCGAAGCTTTCTGGAATAGTGTTCGTCATGCAAAACCTTTAGCCATCGGGATGAACTGTGCCTTAGGTGCCAAAGAGATGCGCCCCTTTTTATCGGAGTTCTCGCGCATCACCGATTGTTATCTAAGTTGTTATCCTAATGCCGGCTTGCCAAATCCATTGAGTCCGACGGGTTATGATGAAACCCCGGCCATGTTAGCGGCGACACTGAAGGATTATGCCCAAGAAGGTTGGCTCAATATCGTGGGGGGGTGTTGTGGAACGACACCGGCCCACATTAAAGCCATTGTTGAAACTCTCAGCCCAATTCCTCGTCGCGCGATTCCTGAAATTGCACCCCAGACTCGTTTGGCAGGATTAGAGTCCCTGAACATTTCCGCCACTGAGAACAAAACTTTCCTCATGGTGGGAGAACGAACCAATGTGACCGGATCTCCCGTTTTTGCACGCTATATTCGTGAGGGTAACTTCGAAGCTGCCCTTGAGGTAGCTCGTCAACAAGTGATCAATGGTGCGAACATTATTGATATTAATTTTGATGAAGGGTTGTTGGATAGCGAAGCCGCTATGGAACGCTTTTTAAAACTTGTTGCCGCCGAGCCTGATATCACCCGTGTGCCGATCATGATCGACAGCTCCAAATGGAGTGTGTTGGTGGCTGGTCTCAAATGTCTGCAAGGCAAAGGTATAGTCAATAGTCTGAGCTTAAAAGAAGGGGAAGAGGCTTTTCGAGAGCAGGCAAAAGTTTTGCATCGTTTCGGAGCCGCTGCCGTGGTGATGGCTTTTGATGAGCAGGGCCAAGCGGTGGAGTTAGACCATAAGGTCTCTATTTGCCAGCGGGCCTATAAGATTTGGGTTGAAGAGCTGGGATTTGATCCCTGTGATTTGATTTTTGATCCTAACGTTCTCACGGTGGGCACAGGGATTGAAGACCATAATCCCTACGCTGTGAATTTTATTGAGGCCGTCCCAAAAATCAAATCGACCTGCCCACAAGCATTGACGAGCGGTGGTATTTCTAACGTTTCATTTTCATTCCGTGGTCAAAATCGCATCCGCGAAGCCATGCACTGTGTATTTCTGTATCACGCCATTCAAAAAGGTCTGGATATGGGGATCGTCAATGCCGGTATGTTGGGTATCTATGACGAACTTGACCCTGTGTTGCGCGAACGAGTTGAGAGTATTATTCTCAATCGTTCATCAAAAGCAACGGAAGATCTTTTAGCCTGGTCCTCACAGAATCAAACTCAGGGTGAGAAAAAAGAAACAAAGAACGAAGAACTCCAATGGCGTAATGCCTCACTTGAACAGCGTTTACAAACCGCTTTGGTCAAGGGCATTGAAGCGCATGTGAGTGAAGACACTTTGGAAGCGCTGAAGAAATATGAAACACCCCTTAAAGTCATCGAAGGTCCGTTGATGGATGGAATGAAAGTGGTGGGCGAGCTTTTTGGCGCAGGCAAAATGTTTTTACCTCAGGTTGTGAAAAGCGCGCGCGTAATGAAAAAAGCGGTGAGCGTTTTGGAACCTTATATGGAAGAGTCAAAAGCTCAATCTACGGCATCGACTCAGGGAACGTTTTTGATCGCCACTGTTAAGGGAGATGTGCACGATATTGGAAAGAATATTGTTTCCGTCGTGCTTGCCTGTAATGGCTATAAAGTGATCGATTTGGGCGTCATGGTTTCTTGGGAAAAAATTCTTGAAGAGGCTAAAAAGCATGAAGCCGATTTCATTGGGCTCAGTGGTTTGATCACGCCCTCTCTAGAAGAAATGATCCATAATGCCAAAGAGATGGAGAAAAATAGACTGCAGATTCCACTTCTTATTGGTGGAGCCACCACCAGCCAGGTGCATACGGCAGTGAAAATTGCGCCTCATTATTCGGGGCCAGTGTGCCAGGTGGCCGATGCTTCGTTGGTTGTTGAAATTTGCAATAAACTTCGTCGCGAAGATAGTCGAGCGGCTTATGTGGAAGAACTCAAAAACAGACAAACACTGATTCGTGAGTCTTTCGAGAAATCCAGACAAGAAGCGGAACCTTTGCTTTCGATGACGGAGGCGCGCGCGCGGGCCGTGAAGCTGGACTTTGTGAAGTATCAGCCCCCAGTGCCGAGCTTTACGGGTGTTCGTGTTTACGAAAATCTCGATTTAGCCAAATTGGTTGAATACATTGATTGGTCACCTTTCTTTTGGGCATGGGAGATGAAAGGAGTGTATCCTTTCATCTTGCAGCATCCTGATCGTGGGGTTGAGGCAAAAAAGTTATTCGATGATGGCACGCAGTTGTTGAAAAAAATCATTTCAGAAAAACTCTTCAAGCCGAGAGCGGTGATCGGCTTTTGGAGCGCGTCCGCGCAGAACGAAACGGTGACTCTATGGGGCGAGGCCAAAAAACAAAAAATTGAACAGTTCACCTTCTTGAGGCAACAAACATCCAAGGAAACCTGCTATTGTTTATCAGACTACATTGCGCCCTTGGCACAAAGTCCATCCGATTATTTGGGAGCATTTGCCGTAACGGTGGGTACAGAGGTTGAAAACCTGGCAAAAAGCTTTGAAAATCAGGGCGACGATTACAGTGCCCTCTTGGTAAAAGCCTTGGGAGATCGCTTAGCCGAGGCAACCACAGAATATATGCATTCTATTGCTCGTAAAATTTGGGGCTTCGGTGAATCCGAAAATCTCAGCAATG
>JBILOD010000019.1:0-17576 GCA_044374645.1 Pseudobdellovibrionaceae bacterium
CCAAGGAATCCGGCCAGCGCCCGGCTATCCCGCATGTCCTGATCACCGCCATAAACAAAAAATATGGGCTTTATTGGAAGTTGAAAAAAACATTGGAGCCAAGTTAACGGAGTCTTTTGCGATCTATCCGCCAAGTTCTGTGAGTGGCTTTTACTTTTCTCACCCGCAATCAAAGTATTTTCATGTAGGGCGCATTGGGACCGAACAGGTCGAATCCCTTGCTGAAGCTACTCAGGAGTCATTAGATGATACGCGGCGTTGGCTGGCGCCAGTGCTGAGTGAGTGATTGGGCATTCGCTCATTCGAGCTTGAGTTGATTTATTGGACGTCCGTGGTGATCGGTGAGGATCTTTTTTATAGATCCGTAAAGCCTCGGACAAGCGGTGCTCGCCTACGGGACTTCGTCCCTTCGGTTCCGCTCCGAACTCGTTTTCCGGATCTATAAAAAAGATCCTCACCGATCCCCACTCGGTGCCTCATTGGCCTTCTTAGTAAATGGATTTTGCTGAGTAGGGCCAAATTCAAGGCGGTCCGCTTCCAAGCGAACAAATCCTCAATTTCTGGACAAGCCGCTTTATTCTGGCTATTAGGCAGGGAACGGGGAGGTCGTTTGTGGAAGAAAGTTTGACGTTCGGCAAATGGTTAGAACTGCAATTTCAATTGAAACATCAACGAAATTCTCGGTACTCGTTGAGAGCTTTTGCTCGTGATATTGGACTGACGCCGGGTCGAGTGTCGGAGTTGTTTCACGATAAACGCAGTCTTTCAGACCCCAAAATTAATGAGATTGTTGAAAGGCTAAAGCTTAGGGACGTTGAGATTCAAACGGTCAGAAAGATTGTTACCAAGCAACGGCGATACCAACAGGATAAGCGGCCTTTTGGTGGTGAGACGCGATTGCCGCCACTTAAGATCATTCGAGATCAAGAATTTGCGGTGATTGCGGACCCGATTCATTATGCCATTCTGGCATTGATGGATGGAGGGGTGGCAGTGGACGAATTTGCCAAACGATTAGCGGTATCAGAGCAGAAAGTGCGGGCGGCCTTGACGCGCCTGTTGCTTGTGGGAATGATTAAGGAAAAGTCTGGTGCGGTATCGGGGGGCAAAAACTATGAACTGGTGGAGCATTGGGTTTCGACATCGACTGATCAGTACTCTCGCGCTATTCGATTTCATCATAGACATAAGTTAAAGCATGCGATTCAAGCCATTGAAAAAGTCCCAATTGAAAAACGTGATATCACTTCGTGGACAATGTGCGTAGACCCGGACAAAATGCCCGAAGCTAAAAAGATCATTCAATCCTTTGAACGTAAGATGGCAAAATTAATGACGACCGGAAAACCTTCCGAGGTCTATCACCTCAACATACAATTTGTTCCTTTTCATTATGAGGAGAAATGCAATGATTAAAGTAGTGTGGGGATTAGCAGCTTTGTTCGTGAGTGCCTTGGAGTGGGGCCACGCGGGTGGATTTGCCACGGGAAATGGTGGTCTTTCCGTGGCCTGTATTGAAAGCCGCTATGAAGATTATCAGCATACATTCTTTGTTCATGAAGCTCGGCTGTTTGATTTAGTCCGTTGGCCGAAGTCTTATATTCAGTTTACACAATCTCAACAAGCATTGGAGCATGGCCTTCGCGTTATGAGTGAGGTTCGCCCTGATTTGATGGATGGATTAAAAGAGGAAGTTGATCGGTTGCAATTGTTTATTGCTGAACATCGACGTCGGTATGAAGAGGGTTACTCAATGTGGCTCTATGATCCTACGAACGACTATCCAGATCGTGAAAGTTTTGTATACCACTGCAGAAACGGACAACGGGCGGAAGTTTATCAAACGGCTCGTTATGTTTCGCCGACCAATATGAAGTTAGCGATTGAAATCTATTTGGCACTTCCGCCTTTGGATCAAGGCGCCTTTGTTTTGCATGAAGCAATCTATCAGCTGGCAACGGTGCAAGGCCAGGAACCACCAACCGCCGATCCGGTCATGAAGATTATCTCTGCCGCGTTTGCCAGCGCTTTTGGTTCTGATAATTTATCGGAGCGAGAAGCCGCCCGAAAACATTTGCAAGACCAAATTGACAAGTTGATTCCATTCAAAGGAGCTCATGGTTCCAAAGTTTTTTGAGAAAACTTTTGTAATTGTAACTTTTGATGGAGTCATGCTGGCCGTCTGTATTGAATCGTCCAACAACGGCGTAGGCCTTAATGAGCTTTTCTTCAGAGAGCGCATTGAGGCCCCTAAAAAACTCATCCTTGACTGATCTTGCAAATTTGATTTCTATCGCTAAATCGGTTCCTATGATCAGATCCACTTCGTAGGGTTTCGACTTCCAATAGGAAAGGGTCTGGCGTTTACGGTTATAAGACAAATAAGCGCGAACTTCTTGAATAATGAACTGTTCAAAACAAAATCCAATATCGCTATGGCTCTCTGTCATTGGGAGTTTATTTGCTAGAAAATTGGCAACCCCAGTATCAAAGAAATAAAATTTTGACTTAGTGGTGGCCTTACGGATCTGTGTTTTGCGAAATGGCAAGAGTTCAAATCCAATCAGAGTGTCCTTAAGGATTTCAATATGACCTTCAATTGTGCGTGCGGGTACTCCTGAATCGCTCGAAAGACTCGCATAGTTTAGTTCCTGGCCATTTGAAAGGGCCATCGTTTCTAGAAAGCGGACAAAACGTTCATAGTTTCTGACTGCGGCTTCTTTTTTTATCTCTTCACTTAAATAGGTTCTGACATAAGCTTGTAAATCTTCGATGGGTTCTTCTGAAAGATAAACAAGAGGGAGGCCGCCAAAGTTTAGGTAGCGAATCAAATCGAAGTCTGTAACTTCAGGATAAACAAGAGGGAAAAGGTGAGCTTCGCGAGCGCGGCCCGCAAGCATATTTGCGCCATCTCGCTTCAGTTTTCTCGCTGAGCTTCCGGTGAGTAAAAAACGAATCTTTCTTGATTCGATCAAACGATGAACTTCGTCCAGAAGTAGCGGTAACTTTTGAATCTCATCGATAACAACCAGTTGCGTATGATCTTGGATCTTTTCGCTGAGCGCCTTTGGCCTTTTCATAAATTCTTCATAGATGTCGTCATCGAGAAGGTCGAAACAAAGTGCTTCGGGCAATTCCGAGCGAATGAGGGAGGACTTCCCAGTCGCGCGAGCTCCAAACAAAAAGAAATTCGATTTTGACACTAAGTCCGCAATTTTTAAACAGCGCTTATACATATGAAACCCCAGGATATCATAGTTGGACACTAACTCTTATTTAAGAGTAACGGATAAACCAAAAATCGGCAAGTCGTTGCCGAAAATAACACAAAATCGGCAATGACTTGCCGATCGCTATACTGAGTGAGGTCTTGGAAGGTAGGGATACTACTTTTGGTCACCATTACTCCCCATGAAGAGTCGTCCACCCTTAATACGAACTTGATAGGAGTAGCCGTTGGGTACTGTTGCTCCATCGATTATCGGTAGATCCGGATACCTTTTCGAAATGGCCATTCCAACTTCAAAATCCAAGTTGTTATAAGGTGCCAAAAGAGTTTGTTGTTCATTGGGTAAGTAAAGATCCGGCCAGGGATGCAAGTGCCTTAAAATAAGATAAAGTGGTTCTTCCTGAGATTTCTCAGCTTCATTCAAGAGGACATCAATTTGTTTGTCAATTCCTAAGACACTGACTTTTTCCAAAGTACCGTTAATAACTTGGCTGGTATAGGTGCCTTTATTCGTCACCAATCTGAGAATTCTACTCTCGATTACCGGATCATATTTCAGACTATTGTCAATAAGTCGCTGATCCAAATCATCCCACGGGATAACAACTTGGCCCAATCCATTTGCTACTTTTTCATTTAAAATTTTTTGCCCTCTGTAGTCCAATTTTTCAGATCCAAAATTTCCAATGAGTGTCTCGGAATTGAGCATAAAAATTTGTTGTCCTGAATAGAACTCTCCAGAATTATTCTTGAGTGCTCCAAGTTGACGGCTAATAAAAAACTTTGGATTTGGGCTTCTATTGCCAACCCAAAAGATCTCGTCAGTAGAAAGAATGCTCGCGTTTTTTGCGTTGTCTATTGTATAAAAATCCGTTGCTAGGTCGAGAATATTTATCCCGGTGATGCTAACAGGCACTTGGATCTCCCTAGTTTGGTAAGAATCAACTAAGGAAGCCGCACATACACTCACTTCGGTGCTTGCACCTGTTGTTTGAGCACTCAGGGCAATAGATATGAAGAAATTCCAGTACCATGGAGACAGCAAAAAACGGTGCCACTGACCTTTTTGAAACATGGGTCTGTCCTTTCTTCTTTTCAACGATCTCCTCGAAGCAACTAATACCATATTCTAAACGCCTATCTCAAAGTAAGCTTCGGAATTCCTCAAAATGGCCTCTACGTAGGAAGAGGCAATTTTTGGGCCAGTTTGGGGATCAAGTCCACCGGGTTCTGGGGTGTCTAACTTTTCGTGTGGCGCCGCAAAAAGTCTCACTACACACAATTCCAACAATACAAATTGATTTAAACGAATATTGATTCTTAAGAAGATATTTGCCCATCTCCTGGTTCCTCTGATTTGATCTTCTTTGCTAAACAAAAACCACTCCATTTAAAGGAGCCCATGGTTCCAAAGTTTTTTGAGAAACCTTTTGTAGTTGTAACATTTGATGGAGTCATGCTGGACAATTCTGAATTGTATTGATCGCTTAGAGGGGCCTTTTGAGTTCACAACTAAGGTCAATTGGGTAGGTTCTTTGGGATTTAACATATGGGTGAATAATTGTCATTGTTGCAGGCTCTCCACGTCTTTTCTTAACTTCAATTACAAGATCCATTGGTTTAGGAGTGCCATCATTATAGAACACCTCGCCACGAGCGGAAAACTGCCCATTTTGCAAATCAGACATTTCGCTCTCGAAGTTAAAAGGGAATTCTACGTAAGTTAAATAGGGAGTCCAATAGTCCTGAAGAACTTTGAACGACCAAAAATAACGACTGTTTACTGTTGAAGAGTAAAAGGCATTGAGAAGGGCTGTTCCTGGGCCATCGTCCGTACATCGAGTGGGCATCATTTTGTCACGAATTTCTTGCGCAACCAAGGTAGATTTGGAAGGGACCTTTTTTTTAAGGAGTAAATTTCCAACGAAGTTTCGGGCTTCTTCACTAGTATTGTCGCGGCCGATCCCCCATCTTGAAAAGGAAATGCTCATCGGACTCAATCGAAAGTACAGATAAGACACCTCATGCAGAGCAAAGGCCATACGGCCCAGTCGTGTCAGCTCTTTCAGTTTCGAAGGAACGACTTTGATCATTTGTGCTTGATCGTCAAAGTACAAGACTTGCTCTAAATGGCAATGGCGAGGGATTACCACCTTTCCAAAGTCATTTGATAGGGGCAGAGATTGCACTTCTATGATAGGGATTGTATGTAGCGGCCCACGCGGTTGAAAAATACCAACATAAACATGGCCCCAATAAAGGGAATTAAAGTACAACGATCTCAGTGTTGATACATAATTTGGCATTGGAATCGTTTCTGGATTCCAAAAATGTCCTGCAAATCGCTCGGTCATGATTTGAATGGCCATTTCATCAGTATCTGGCTCTGGTATTAAGTCCATGCCACTTTGCTTTGCTTCGAATAAATCGAGAGGTTCCAAAATTCCATTGCAACGAACGCCAACACCGCCGCCACCATGCATTCCACCAGCATAGACATTGAGCGAAGCAAAAATCATAAAGGTTGAAATCCATCGAGTCCGGGAGCTAAAAAACAAATAAATAAAAGTAGTTTTGTTTGTCATGCAGGTCCTCCATACAAAAGTGAAGCCAATGTACTTTGGAATAACTTTTTATTCCATACCGAATTTATAATAGAGCTATCACTAAATTTAGAATATTCTAAAAATAGTGATATAAGTTATTAAAATAAGGAATTAAATGACCATTCTTGATTTTGAAGAATATCGCGATTTTATCCGCTATCGACTCCGTGGTCTCCCACTGAGGGGGCGGGGAGAGATGTCAAATATTGCCAAAAGTCTGCGGATGAATGCCACTTGGCTCTCTCAAATAATGAGTGGTTCGCGTCAGTTTACGGTTGATCAAGCACTCGAATTGGGTGCACTTTGGCAGTTAAGCTCAACAGAAATAGAATATTTTATTCTATTGGTTCAACTTGAACGCTCAGCCACTCACAAAGCAAAACTCTTTTTTAGAAAAAAAATTGATACGTTGAAAACTGAAAATTCAAAATTGCAGAACCAAGTTCCACATGAACGGCAATTCGATGAAAAAGAAAAAGCAATCTTCTATTCATCATGGCTTTACTCTGCGATTCATCTTTATACTTCAACCAAAAAAGATGGGGTCACCATCGAGGAGATCCTTTCCCATTTTGAAATTCATCGTGTAAGAGCCATAAACATTCTTACATTCTTGGTTCAATCCGAACTTTGTTTCAAAAATGAAAATCGGTACTCACCTACAACCTTAAGCACTTTTGTGGATCGTGAGTCTCCGCACTTTCTGAAACATCATTCGAATTGGCGCATCAGGGCCATCGAAAAAGCAGAGAGGCTCAGCGATGAGGAAGTCATGTTTACCGCGCCTGTGTCTATTGCCAGAGAAGACTTTCCCTCGGTTCAAAAGGAATTAGTTCGATGTATCAAGACGATTTCGGGAATTGTTAAGGATTCAAATGCGGATTCCGTGGCGGCTCTTAATATTGATTGGTTTTTGGTCGGTGAGAAGTAAGTTTATAATGGCCCCAATGGCGGACAAGTCTTCGTCGCCCATGCCCTCACAAACCAAGTTGAAAAGTTGAGTCCAATTTAATGAGGCGTATTTCCATCTCATTTTGAGCTGTTAATATTATGGCCAGTTTGATTTCCACTCTGCACGATCTGGTAAGTTCCTAAAAATTGATTAGATGATCGACAAAAACCATGAGACCATTGCAATCCCCACAAATCGTCAAACTTACAGAGCCTCAAATCGAATTGGTTTATTGAATTGTGCTGCGAGTTAAAAAGATAGAGAGTACTCTGAGTGTGATTAGTAAAACGAGCACTTGTCAAAGGAGTTGCCAGATGTCGAAAACCAAAGCTTCGCTTCAATTGTTGAAACCCCTCACTGCCAGTTTGCTTTTCGTTGCTTGTGGAAAAATTGAAAAAAATAACGATCTGAATGTTACAACTGTTAATGCAAGTGGTTCCGGTCAAGATACGATAAAAAGCCGATACGATGTAAATCGTTTTCCTTTGAACAAATTAGTTTGTGATCCTCTTGATGGCAGTCATCAAGCTCCCGCGGAAGCTAATCTTGGGCTCAAAGCTCAGCTCTATACTGTACCGAAAGGAACGAGTTACCGAAAAGTTGATGAGTATATTGAAAAGGGTACGCTTTCTTCCCAAAGTCTCTTTTTTACGGATTTAAATGTGCCGACAAGAATGTTCACCGAAGGATTCAATAATTCTTTGACCAATTCGGCGGTAAAGGATGACGCTGGTGAAAAGTTGATTGAGTATTTTGGAATCCGATTTACATCAAATTTGAGATTACCTGCTAACCTGGAGGAGGGTGAATACGAATTGGCTGTTTTGTCTGATGATGGCGCCCAAGTAAAAGTAAAAATCGACAATCAGTGGCAACTTATTGTTGATAACGATGGCAACCATCCAACTCGCATGGGCTGTTCGAGCCAATTGATTACATTTACGAGAGATACCTTATTGCCAGTTGAGATTTCCTATTACCAAGGCCCTCGGTATCATATTTCAAATGTCTTAATGTGGCGAAAGGTTTCAACTGCAGGGGCGGATTCTCAGTGTGGTTTGCTTGGAAATAACATGTATTTTAATCCAAATAGCAATTCAGAACCGCAGACGGCCTATCAGAATCTTCTATCGAGAAACTGGTCGGTGGTTCCGGCGGAGAGCTTTGTTCTCGATTTTGAAAAAGATGGTGATTTTAATCCTTGTGTCACTGGTACCATTCCACAGATTAGTGACTTCACTGTCTTTGAAATAATGAGTGCTAATATGGTGATTGGATGGAAGACTGACATTCCGGCGACCTCACAGATTCGAGTCATTGAAAAGAACACTGGTCTGGAAGTTCTCACCGCGAGCGATAATACTATGACGACCAACCATAGTATGACATTAGGGGGCCTCAAGCCGAATACGGAATATATTCTCCAAGCGATTAGCGTGAGCGCTGACCTTGGTAAGGCCTTTAGCACTCAGATTTCTGAAAGCACCTTGCCGTAATAATAATCCCAGTTTTATAGAGCTGGGCTACTTCAATTGCTGTGGCCTAGGCGCGAACATTGAGGACCATCATTTTTTGATTCTTTTGGTAAGAAAATCTTGCCAGGCATAATCAAGCGCATTTTCACCTTTTGGAACTTCAATCATTGGTTTAATTCCGGTTTTCTCAATGAATCGGCCATCCAAATAGCTCGTATAGGAGGTTGCCATTTGTAACTGAATACCAGAATTTTTCAGGAAAACGCTACCATTGTTCCCAAAATGTACAAATCCAGCTGAGTTTTCACCGACGGTTTTGACAAGAGGATTGAATTCAAAAAAATCGGTGGTGCTTTCACAACTTGATGCACAGTCTGCATCAATTAAAATATAAATGGGTTTCTGAATACTTTTTTCGAACACAAAATCTGATTTGGTGGAGTCATTGTCTGTTTGTTCTTTTAAAGATAGTTCGCCGTTTATGGCTTGTTCCCTTTTGGCTATAAAATCCCTCTGCAATTCTAAGAGATAGGCTGGGACCTCTTTGTTATTTTTTTTGTAGTCTCGCGCCCAATTTTCAATCGAATTCAAGAAAATCTGTTGTGCCTCTGGTGAGGGATTACTCCATTGTTTGTCATAGGGTTCTTTTAGCTCAGCGCCAGCCAGTAACGTCGCCAAAGCATAACCCTTTGTATCGTCGCCACCACCATTGCCTCGCATATCTAATATGACCAAATCGGACTTGGGCAGATTCAATTCTACACTCTCAATAAAATGGTTCCAAACAGGGTTTTTGGCTTTTGGAAATCCAGTGATGGAGATCATCAATGCGGTTTTGTTGTTTCGCTGTTTTAGCTGAACTTTCCAAGGAATGTCATTGGTTTTAGAATAAAAATTCTTTCCGACACTTCCATCGCGGTTGTTTGGACTTTCAAAACAAGGAGTCCCGTTGAATTTGGCGTTCAAGTGGTTATCGGAAACAGAATCCATGACCTCATCAATTTGTTTACAGAGTTCGATGGCCGAATAGGTGCCGCGGATGGATTTAAGATTTTTTTTAAGGCGGTCAAATTCGTCTGCAGGGAGAAAATGTCTTCCACTATAGGCCGTGTCCAGAGAATAGATTGTTTGAGAGAGATCGTATTGAACTTCGTAGGGAGAAAGTTTTAAGCTTTGGTTGCTATTGATGATCTCTGGGATTTCAATAAAGCGGTAATCTTTCTTTAACGCCGAAGTACAGGCCGTCATGCCAATCAATAGGAGTGGTAGAATTAAATTCAGGTAGTTCAACGCTTTCTCCATGGTATTCCAATCAAAAACAATGAGAGTCTGTTCGGAGATACCGGAAATAGTATAACGAGACAATCTGTTTTTGTTGTGATATTTATTGACTATGCCCCGGCAAAAGATGATCGCCCGACCCTACATTAAAATACATTTGCTAAGCCCGCGGCTGGAAATTCGTCCCTATCGGTTTTCTGATTTTAAGGTTTTGCAGGAGTCTCATAGAAATCGTATCGCAGCAGCAGATAGGTTTGATGAGCCCATTCCCACATCAAGGGAGGCAGATTATGAAAAATACAAGGAAAGATTAGAGCGACATCGCTCACTTGGACGGAATGAGGATCATTTTATTTTTGGTGTTTTCGACAGGAAGAAGGGTTCTTTTGTGGGCCAGGTTGATCTCTATACGATCAATAGACAATTGCGTTGGGGTAACATTGGCTATCATATTCAAAACCAATATTACGGAAAGGGATATGCAACCGAAGCTGGAAGGCTGGGTCTCGTGGCTGCATTTAAATTCCTTGGTTTTCACAGAGTGGAAGCCGCAATGGAGCTGGACAATAAGGCCTCACAGCGAGTCGCCGTGAAACTTGGACTAAGTTTCGAAGGTAAACGACTTAAGTTTTTCGCAGATAGTGGTGGTATTGATATGAAGGTGTACGCTACAAACGCCATTGATTATGAACTAAAGAAAGCTTTTTCGCCGTCCATTTGATTGTCTATCAGAAGGTATTTTGCGGTCATGATACCCGACATCGATCCAGTTATTTGGGTGTTAGGGATTTTTGGCAGGATAGGGTCGCTACGTCCGCTGAATTCAAAAAGAGCGATGGATTGGAGAGGTTGAGGGGAGCGAAGATTTGTGTCATTTGCTGAATGATTTTTGGTTCTGATTGATGGTTAAGGAGATCTTGCCAAGCTTGGCGGTCTCGGTTCAGTATTGATTTATGTTTTACCACATAAGCTTCCAATAACTCCAATGTATCAGTCATAATGGTTGCTCCGTGACGCTTCAACATATTTAAGAAGTCGGATAGGAGATCACGATAGGCGGGAGTAAATAAGAGCCCTTCGTTCACAATTAGATATACATCAAGAGAAGAAAGTGCCGTCCGAGCCTGATTGCGATGAATCTGCTCGACTTTCACTGTCGTGCCTGAAATACGTAGCACAGCCTTTAGCAATTTGTGACTGCTCCGAGTTGGTTTTGTTATCAGGAGATGTTGCACAATACTTAGCCCGGAAAGACTCTCCGGATGGGCTTTCAACTTTTGGTAATGTGTGGCTATAGTTTCTCGTTGTCCAACCCAATGGGGATATGAAAGTTCCAGATGGGGCAATAAATCAGTTCCTCGTAAGCTCTTAACCACCAGTTGGCGAAGGCGCTGATTGTAACTAGTAATCGGCAGGGTCAGGAGTGACAGCAAGGGCGAGCGATTTTTTGCGTTTTTCGATCTTCGGTGACTTTCAAGTTCACGGGTAAGCACCAAAAATAGCTCGTCGATTGAGGTTTGATCCCAACGACTCGCATCGAGGACTCCAAGGAGGTTTTCTGGTGGAGAAAGGGGGAGCCGGTTTTCAGGCAAATGGCCATAGACGGTGTTCGTAAAACTTTGCCAAGCCTGACCAGGGCTATAAAGAATTTCGCTCCCTTTCAGCTTCATTTGTTTTGATTGCTGTTCCGCGAGAAAATAAATCAGCTTCCACATCTGAAATGAATTAAAAGGAGAACCTAAAATTCCGAGCACCTCATCGCGTTCCTTTTTTGACCAGGACTGGGCTACCCAAAGAGGGGAGTTAATGAAAATGTCAGGAGCTAACCCGGGTGAGTATTCATTGGAAAAAGCAGAGAGAAAAGCGAGCGCTTGCCAGTCCGATAGGTCTTTTCCTGCGGGGGCGGATAAAATGAATTCGCGAACAAGTTTCAATTCGTAATCAGTTAAGTGCCTGGAGTTGAACAAGTCCTGCATTAACCGGGTGAAAAATAATTGGAACCATTGATTGTTTTTTTTCAATTCGGGCGTTTTCTCGAGTTCCGCGAGAAGACGATCCAAAGGTAAATAGCCAGCGGAATATTTGAGGTAGAGTCTGAGCCATTGCCATTGTTCCAACAATTTGGGTGGAACATCGAATTTTTCTGATGTTGTTGTTTGCAGAGCAAAATAATCCGTCACTAAAAAAAAGTAACTAGGGTCAACATTAGAAATTCCTCCATCTAGCATAGATTGGATCGTCGTTGAAAGAAGCTTCACTCTGTTTTGGCTCAGCCAAAGATGGAATTTATCAATATTTTTTGTTTGAAGAATCTCCAGGATCTTAAGCGCCAAATTAAGGTTCGAAGGATGGCGGATAAGTGTGTACAAGTCGCTCCAATATTGATCGGAAATATCAAGGTGGAACCACTCAAATAAAAGGTTCTCATTGAGACGTGGGGGTGGAGTTGAGGGAGTTTCGAGTTTCTTGATTTCGCCCAAAACCAATGAATAGATTTGCTGGATTTCTTCACTTGAGAGTGAATGACCTTTATGATTGATTCGACGTCGAAGTTTCTCAAGAATACCTCTGTCGGTGGAATTCAGGGATTGATTGGAGGCGAGCATCTCAAAATATTCGATGGGGCCAATATTGAGACTCTCTGGAATCACCTTGAGAGCGGCTTTGTTGCGAAAGATGAAATGATCTTCCGCCCCTGATAGGACAAAATCCACCCCTTCGCGTGCTTGAGGATGTACTGAAAAGCGAATAGTAAATCCTGTGCCGCGCGCTCCTGCTCGGCCCATGCGAACATAGAAACCCTCACCATACATTGCTGTTTCGCCTGTATACGCTCCTTGGCGGCTGACCAAAACATTCGGCTCCCCGGTGTGGGCGCGAGTGATAGATTCATAAGCTAAAAAATCAATCGTTTCATGGGACACGATTAGTTCATTGAGGTTCAGAACCTTAGCAATTTCTCCTGCAGTCATTCCGAGCCATGGTTTGTTGGACGGCGTTTGATCGGAACTATTTTGGCTATGATGATTGGAATCAAAAACACCAATCGGTTTTGAGCGAAGAGGCTCACGGTTCAGCCACCAGGCCATGGATTGACTTTCGTAGGTATTGTTTTTGATACCAATCAGTAATTGGCGCAGGCCGAGGGTTTCTAATTGATTCCACGCTGACTCAATATTGACGGCATGTTGGATGAGTTTTTTGCCAAGGCTTTCGAGGCGTTCTTGAGTATAGTGTTTAGTGAGTTCGGTCTTGGGATTGAAATCTTTGATGACGGATCGAACAATAGCCAAGTCTTCTTCGCGCATCGCCACATCATATTGAAATGCTTTGGTCAGGTAACGTATGACCGAGAATAGTGGTGGGTTAGTGCCATCAAGGTATCGAGTTGTTGAGTTGTGAAGTGGAGAGAAGTAAAAATGAATCTTACCTTCAAGGACATCCTTGAGAAAGAAAGGGGACGACGAGTTCCAATCGCGGAGATCCCGTACCAGCGGCTCATCAGCAGGGGGGACAGTGACTTCAATCAAACCGACCGAATTTGAATCGGTGTGTTGATTAAGAAAATCACTATTATTAAGTAGTGCTTCTGCTCCTCCCATGGATTCCCGCAATAGGCGAACTTCCCATGCGGATTTGTTGCCTTGCAGGTAGGGAAATTGAGCGCGCAACCGATCTTGTAAGGCCAAAGCTTTTTCCGCCGGACCATCGACGACGATGTCCAGATCCTGGGTGGAACGATAAATATTAGTATAGTCATAATCAAAACGCTGTGGCTGATAGCGTGCATCCCCTTTAAGGCGAAGAACATCCCACTTCGTATAATGGGCATAACTTGCCGCTGTACCACCAAAGAGATAGACCCGCACACCAAGGTTCTGGGCTTCATTGCGAATAAATCGAAACTCTTCCACGTCCATCAAATGAGCCGCCAGAGCTTTGGTCATTTCATTTTTAGAAATATGTAGCGCAGGTTGAGCGTGTAACTGAGTGGTTGAATTGAAGGCGGGAGTGGAAGTGGTTGGGGCCGAAAATCCTGGCGTGATGTTGAAGATGATAACGGACACGAGCATCAGAAATCTCAATAGAAAGGGCTCCCAATTTCGCATTATTGGCAGGAGGAATCGAGTTGAAGAGAAGGTAAAAGTACCGTCCTTGATCATTGAGTCAGTGTTTCCTTTTTCAAAGAATGAGTTCATTCGTAATGCTCTTATCAAGATACTAACGCCAACCCGTTAGGTTTAATTTAGGGTTTCAAATAAATAACTTTAGTTGGACTGGCAATTTAGCAATAGTGTGGGGTGAGTTTCAACTGTAACGATTTGGACACTATGACGAAAAAGGGCAATTGAAGCAATTTACAGAACATTAGAAACGGTGACTTAATAAGGGTGGTTGGTCGTTTCCTCGAAAGATCAAATCACTCATTTTCAAATTAGACATAAATAACAGGTGTTTATTGATCAAGATGGCGGGTTTTAGATGTATGGAGCGAGTGGGTACTAAATTGGTATAGGCCTCGCATGTAAGAGAGCCGTCGAAAGGAAATTTATGAAGTTCAGCCGAAACATCTGTTCCAAAAAAATGATCAAGTTCTGCCGCCAAACCATAGCCACAGGGTTGGCATCAGGAATTGTCTTTTCTTCTATCGCCAGTTCTGCAAGTTCGGACTACTGCATCGCCTTGCGCGGAAATGGTGAGTTGAAACCAGCTCATTGGGGAGCCCTGGCCCAAACCGTGGAGGTTTTTGGGGTTCCTAAGGCCATGTCCGGAGGAAGTTCTGCGAGCCTTTCGACCTTTCTTGTTGAAAGTATGCTACAGAATCCATTGATTGGGAAGGATTCGGTGACCAAAGCACGTGATTTAGCATTCATGCTTAAGTCTCTCGAAGGGTTTGTTTATTCTTATACCGATCAACCAAAGTTTCAGCGTTTTCTCGAAGCGCTTAAAACTTTGCAAGGTACCAATGGTGAACAGGGATTGATTAGCCGACTGAGTGGCCTAGTCAGTAACAAATCGACATCCGAAATTTTGTCCAGTTATCGAAATATTAAGTCGGTGCTCAGTGAAATGAATGGTTCTGAGGTTTTCTATGGAGCTCAAGTAAGAGCCTTTCATGAAGCCTTTTCGAATTATATAGGGTTCACTTCGGTGTTCTCGCCCACCAAGTGGGAGGCTCTAAAGAAAGAACATGAGCGCTTGAAACTGTCTCTCGCCGTTTTTGGGAAGTTCGATGCTAAGAATGACACGACCATTTTTGTACGGGGAGGAGTGATTAACTTCGTCGCCCTATCCAAAGTTTTTGATTTTGTAGCTAACTTCTATAGCTTGAGAGGCGCCTCACCAGAAACCCAAGAGCTCATGGGACAATTTATTGAGACCTGTGCGCCAGCCTCAGAGGGAATGGGGTGGCGAGAGATCATTGAGCAAAGGCCTTTGTGCCAACGATTGCTTAATGGCACCATTCAATCCTACGCGAAAAAGCATGATGAAAGTCACCCTCGCCGCTATGATCCCATTGGAAAATATTTGCCAGCACTCGTTTCGACATCAGTGGTGGTCGGACCATCGGTTGCGAAACTCAAGGGGCTTCGGCAAAATTACAATGACGGAGTGACTGCGGACTTGGATATTCAGCTTCCCAGTAGCGACCTCAAGTTTGGTTATTGGGGTCAAGCCACTGACTTGGCGACAGTATCCGATTATTTGACACAACATCCTTCAGAGGCCATTTCCCAGATTGATAAATCAAAACGCTTTATGTCTTTGGGCTCTGTACCCTGGGGGTACGCGATGCAGTTCTCACCGGCCGAGCCGGGACTTTCACCGATGCTAGACCTCAAGGCAAATAGTGAGAATGTTATTTCATTGGGCGGTTGGTCGGATCTTCATCCGGTACCTATATTGAAAGCCATGGGTTGCGAAAAAATCGTCTATGTTACGCGTCGAGGGGGCGAGTCCATCTTCGCCCAAGGGATTGCAAAAAGACTTCTGGGTTTCACAAAGATGCCTTGGAGTGATTTAGATCCCGTTGAAAGTGACACCAATTTGACTCAGGTTTTGAACAATCGTGGGAGAGTCGGAGAGGTCGATGAGACTTGGTCGGCGATGTTTAATTTGGCCAATCCAAAGAGTTCATTTAGCGTCTCATTGCAGATGGCCGATGCAGTTGTTTGTACAGACTGGAACGCATTTGATGTCACCAAAGAATTTCAGTCATTGATCGATGATGCGTATGCCGCTCCAATTTTTATGCCTCAAAATTTCGATTTGCTTTTGCTCAAGTCTCCAAAGGTCATTTCAGTTGCAGACAATGTTTTAGTTTCGAGAAAGACTTCTGATGGAAGATTCATTGGGACTCAAACCTATCCAAAATACTCTGGTTGTATTCCATGGTCTGGTCAATTTAGGTGACGCCGTCTATTCATCTGAATACACACGAATAATGTTGGAGCAAACCCGTCCCAGAAGCAGAATCGAGGCCTAAATCAAAATGCTGGCCGAGTGGGCCAGCATTGAGGAGTTAACCCGGCAATGCTCTTAGTGCAGAATACGAAGAGCATGATAGGTCATCATTTTGTCAAAAACTCGATAGAGACTTGACTTGAAATAACTGTTTTAGAATCTTTCACTTTGATGTTCGGTTCACACTTTGCGTTAATGATTTCAACCTCTATACCCGACATCTCTAACATCCTTTGACTAAAAATTCTTTTTTCCGAAGCCATCAATAGAAGACATTCCTTCAGTACTTGGTTCGAAGCATTTTTAATGTCACTATCTTTCAAAGAGCCACCAAATTCGACTAACGTATCATTAAGTACTGATTCCGCAGTTGAGTTAACCTTTGCTGTTGGTAAGTTCGAAAGATAAATTTCAGCTTTTGCAGAGACAGCCGCGAGCATAGATAAAAGTGCTATAAATAATTTCACTGTGTTTCTCCTACTTTTTCAAATATTTAGGAACTCATATACTATTTTGAAAGGATACTCACATAAAAATATTTAGTTAGATAGATGTTTTTGTGGTTTGCAAACAAAATAAGCGGCACTAGTCTCGAGGTTTTTTGGTCCAAAGGAACTTTCAGGAGTTTCGCGTTAGGATTGCCCAGTCTAGAAAATGTTTCGAAGTCATTTCTGACCCATTGTCGAACCCATTGAAGACACACCTGTGATCAAACAAAACATAGTGCAGCTTGGTTCTGACCGAGTTCCGTTCCCATTAACTATGGGATCACTTTAGACGGCATCAGCCCGCATCTGATTGTACTCGATGAATGCACTCACCTACGATTGAGATTGGGAGGGCCTTATGCAATCGCCGATACTGCTGAAGCTCGTTGAAATTGCCGAAACTACGGCGCTGCAGGGACAAAAGCATCAGGTGATATTTGCGTGGAGTTCAGAGGGTCGCGAATTTTGCGGCCATACCTGGGAGGAGTACTTTTCTCAAATTGTCTCTGTGAGTGAGGCTCTTCACTCGTTTGGCGTGAGGCCTGGTTCTAAGGTTTTGGTGATCCTTCCTACAAGTTTCGAATGGGACCTTATTGAAAAAAGCTGCTTCAATCTCTTTGCAAACCTCTTGGCCCTCGATGAAACAGTTTCTATTGATTCGCTACAAGATGTTTTATCAACCACCAAACCTCAGTTCGTCTTGGCCAGTGTGCAGGCGCAGGAAAAACTACGCGCGATTCAGTTGCGTATTCCAAGCCTTAACTGGTGTTACATTGATCTCGCGGTGCTATTTAACAGAAGACCACGGACGGGCCCATCAAGGCCGGCGGATTTTCCACACCGGCATGCTGAGTTACTGGAATCGGCGTCTGATGCCCCCGCCACGGTGGTTTTTACTTCGGGAACGAGCGGAAACGTGAGAGGGGTAAGCTACTCGCAAAATCAGATCCTGCAAGTTTGTGAACAAATTCTTGCACATGAAGGAGGTCTCGGAGCTCGACACCGTGTGATAGCCTGGCTTCCGATGGCGCCTTTGTTTCAACGAGTTGTGAATTTAGGGTGTTTGTTGTTAGGCAGCCA
>JBILOD010000219.1:0-6597 GCA_044374645.1 Pseudobdellovibrionaceae bacterium
GCTCCGGTTTTCATATTGATAAGAAAAAAACGATTTCGACTCGAATGCTGGGAATAATCAATGATTGTTAATACATCAGGGTTCTTTATTTGGCCTTTGATTTGATCATAATAAGTAACGGCTTGTTCGAGAGCTGTTGTGGGAACCAGATGTTGTGGATCGAGATGGTCATAATCACTCAGGTTGATGGCAGGGCTCAAAGATGCATAGGCAAACAGAAAACTGATGACGAGGGCGGTGAATCTGGAACATTTCTTCAATCTAAACCTCCGTTATTTGTTAAACTGAAAGAATTTTGAGAGTTTTTGCCGAAAGCGTCTTAGGGACCCTCAAAAAAACAGCTTAGCAAATAGGCAATTTAGTCGTCGCGGCCAGAGTCAGTGGGGCTGGACTAAAACTCTACCAAGGTTTAGAAAGATTCGGCTGAAGAAGGCCAATTTCACCCCCATGAGCCTATTTGGTTCTTTCTTCAATCGTTGGTGCTCCAGGGAGGACGTTTTGAAAATTGTTTTGCTCACAATCGTTTCGAATAAGGAACCTTGGTTCCAAGAGGCCAAGAATCTGTATGTCGAAAAGATCAATCACTTTGTCAAATTTGAGGTTGAGGGGCTAAAAGCTTCTAAGCAGGATCGAGCGAGTGCGGAACAAAAGAAAAAGATAGAAGGGGAGATGTTGCTCAAATATCTTAAGTCGGATGATTTCGTCGTGCTCTTGGATGAGCGAGGCAAGTCGCTCAATTCCATTCAGTTTTCTCAATGGCTCGAACGGGAAGGCTTTCAATCGTCGCAAAAGCGAATCGTATTTATTGTTGGTGGCGCCTTTGGGGTGGCGGAAGAAGTTAAGAAACGAGCCCAGTTAACTCTGCAAATGGGGCCATGGGTGATGAATCATTTAGTGGCGCAGACAGTATTAATGGAGCAAATTTACCGTGCACTCACTATTATGAAGGGCTTGCCCTATCATAACGTTTAAAAAGTCAGTTGAGAACGAGAAACCCTGTCTCTAGGAGGCGAGCCAACAAAGGTGAAATCTCTGAGACGAGGGCTTCGGCCGTGGCCTCATCGAGGGCCTCTAGCCTTTCAATGAGTTGAGCAAAAGTTCCATGTTGCCGCCATTCTTTTAATAAATAAAATTGATTTTGACTGAGGTCTTCCAGCTGTACCGCGAAATCCTTTTTCCACAAAAAATAAAAACTGGGTTGTTCCCAATCAGAGGGAAATTCCGAAGTTTCCCTCTGGGCCTCGCGGTAAATAGTTGGTACTTGGTACGCACTCGCAAAAAAATGTAGGTACGGAGAAAGACGTAATTGGGGAATTTGCATCTCGCCGGGACGCAATTCGAGATTTGTAGTCAATGGATGGGGAGCATGAAAGTACTCGTGAGAGGCCCATTCCAGCTGAGCCAAATCAGGGATTAACGAGAAAATTGGCTGGGGAGCGCTCGCCGAGATATGGGCCAGCCGCTCTTTCAAAAACGTTGGAAACAAATGTCCAAAACAGTTAATGTCCCAGTGTTGAGAGGGGTGTAACTTTAAATAGTCTTGGGTTAGTTTCAAAAACATCTCATCGCCCAGCACTTTCCAAGTCATTGGAAAATGATTTCCGAGGACCGAAAGCATACGGGCCGAATAATCTGAGCGATAGATCCGAAGGCTGTCTTGGGGGGATAGCTTGGCGGCACCCAAAATTTCGCTTGGCACTTCATCTGAAGACGCGGTTATATACGCGATGATTTTGTTAAAGTCCAAGGGGCGGCTCCTGAATCTGGGTGTTCACTTGAGCCATTTGTGTCTGGAGTTTGCCTATTTTTGCAACCTCGGCTTCAAGAACAAGGAACTCGGGAATTTGATCATCCCACTCAATCATTGTAGGGACGGAAAAACCTTGCATGAGCCATTGTTGATAAAGATCCCAAACGGGAGCTTGCACGGAGCAGGAGTGAGTATCAAACAAATAGGTCCCCATATCTGTGTGACCAGCTAAATGCACTTGTCGGACAAAGTGTGCAGGAACCTGTTGGAGGACTTTTTCTGGATTAAGTCCAAAGTTCTGACTCGTTACAAAGAGGTTGTTAATATCGAGCAATATCCCACAGCCACTTTGTCGGCAGATTTCCTCAATGAAAACCCACTCGGGAATTTCATCATGAGTGCATTGCATGTAGGCGGAAGCATTCTCAAGGGCAATAGCACGTCCGAGGAAATCCTGAATGGACAGAATTCGAGGGACCAGATGATCAATGGTTTTTTGATTTAAGGGGAGGGGAAGCAGGTTGTGTGTGTTATTGTTTTGCAATCCTGTCCAACAAAAGTGATCTGATACAATAAAGGGAGAAAAATCAGCGATCAAATTTTTTAAAAGTTTGAGGTAGTCCCAGTTCAACGCTTCCGGCGATCCTATTGACAGCGAAACGCCATGAAACGCGACAGGATAGTCAGCGCGAATTTTCTCCAGCACCCAACGTGGGCGTCCCTGGGTGGTCAAAAAATTTTCGGTGATGATTTCAAACCACTCAATAGAGGTCGATGGACGGGCTAGTAAATCAGGGTAATGAGGCGGGCGCAATCCGGCGCCTGGTCCAATGGACTTTGTTTTTAGTGTGTCGACCATGCGCCCCCTCATCGTTGGAACCTCAGTTATTTTTTTACGGCAGGTGGTTGGGTTTTGGTTTCAGTTTTTGGAGCCTCTTGTTTACCATGCATCATACCAGCCGACTTTTTCCATTGGCCTTTTTTGCTTTTGCAGTCCTTTTCGGTCAGGCTCACCCAGCCTTTTCCCTTGCACTCATTCATGCCGGCACAGCCATGACCCTGGCCTCCACACTCGCCCGTCCCTTTGCATTCATTCATATTATGGCACTCACCCATGGTCGTAGCGGCGGGTTTGGCCGCGGCAGCATCGGGTTTGCGAGTGATTTTGGCATTAGCACTTATGGCCAGTCCAGTGATTGCTGCAAACATGATTTTGGATCTAAGGGGACTCTTATTCATAGTTCGACCTCCTATATGTCGTTTGGCTAAACTGTTTTCATTGATAGGAGAATGCTTGATATAGGTCTAGGCGGTCAATCTCAATTTATAAAGGCCGATGGTCTGGTTTTTTTATTGATCGTCTTGAGTATTATGCCAGATAACCGATGAGATATTGAATGCAACAGAGTCCAAGAATTCTTCAAGTTGAGCGCAAGGTTAAGCATATTGTCGATAATGCTGGTTCAAGCTCGTTGTTCTATTTAGTGCTGCCCATGTATGGTTGGGTGGTGGGGGTACATGATCCGATGACTCTCACACTTTCTGCCGTCGTTACGGTTTTAGCGCTGCTCCGGTTTTTGTGGTCAAAACTCCATCGAAACATTAGACCTCAAACCTATCTCACAGCTTTATATTTGATCGCTTCGGCTCTGGCATTGTCAGCTTCTCTACTTGCCGCTTTTTCACTCCGGGCAGGATCGGAACATGGAGAATTATTGTTCACTACGATTTTCGTTGCGACAATGACCTCAGGGGTGATGATGGCATTTAGCGCCGAGCCCATGATGTCCGCGCTTCTGGGGCTTTTAATACTGACTCCCTATACGCTGAAGATAACAACACTGACGGATAATGTTGATTTTTGGATTCTCAGTTGGAGTGTTTTTTATCTGATGTGGAATATGCTTCAGGTCAATAGGATGCATAGTAAACTCTTGAAGATACAACATTCCGAACAACTGGTGCATTTTCAAGAAGGGCGCCTCAGAGAATTTATCAACTCCTTGCCAGGCTATGTCTCTTGGTTCGATAATGAGCTCAATTATCTCGATGCCAATGCCAAACTGATTGAGCTCAATCATTTGTCCCGAGAGGAGTTGATTGGGAAAAATCTTGGGTTTACCGGTGCCAAAGATGACCTCATTCAAAAAATTAGAGAGTTTAAAAATTCGAATCGAGCCCAATCAATCGAAGAAATCACTATCGTAAGAGATGACGGAACCAAACACTTTCTGACGACCATGTTGCGCTACCGGAAGGATGCTGCCGAGGAACAGATCAGTGTATTGAGCCTGGATGTGACCCCCTTTAAGACAAAAGAGATAGAACTTGAAAAACGGCGATTACAACTGATGACTCAGGAAAAGTTCACAGCTCTTGGTGAGATGGCTGGGGGAATTGCCCATGAGATCAACAACCCTCTCGCCATCATTTGCGGTAAGGCGGATTTATTGATGATGCAGAAAAATCGCGGACTCTTGTCTGATGAAAATCTCGATAAGCAGTTAAAAGGCATTGCAAGTACCGCTCAACGAATCATTCGCATTGTGCGATCACTAAAAACACTTGTGCGTGATGGTCGCATTGATAACATCGAAGAAATTACGATAGCGGCTGCTGTTGAACCACTGCTCGACATACTTTACACCCGCCTTGAAAATCTCGGAGTCACTCTAACGATCGAAAAAGAAGGACTTGAAACTAAAATGCGCTGTGGGTCCATAGAGTTAGGGCAAGTACTGATGAATCTCATTATTAACTCGGCCCAGGCGGTTGAGCCTTTAGAAGAGAAGTGGGTTAAGATTCATGTCCAAACTACTGATTCGAAGGTGCGCATCGTCGTCACCGACAGTGGTTCGGGAATTTCCGATGAAGTGCAGCGCAAACTATTTCAGCCGTTCTTCACTACCAAGGCTCCAGGTGTAGGCACCGGCATAGGGCTCTCACTCTCAAGAGAGCTTATGCAAAAACAGCAGGGCGATCTATTCTACGAATCGGGCAATGCCCACACAACTTTTGTTCTAGAACTGCCACGAGCTCAGGCTCAAACGGCCGACGTTCCCACCTTAAGGGCCAGTTAGATTACCATGACCCGAGGGTGGTTGCAAAGCACCCATCGGCATTAGAGCGGTGAAAAAGTCTTCGGCAATAGGTCTGCCAATTATTTTGAGAGAGGTTTCATGACCTGGATCACATAACAAGCAGACACTTTTCCCTCTGATGCCGTTAAATCAAAATCACCATTCCTAATGTCGTTACTGTGAAAGTATTTTTTTGTGAACCGTTCAACCCTATTATTAGTGATGTACCACTTGCCATTATCCCGAAAGCAAGCATTCATTTCGGCCTTCCCGCCATTACCGTACTTCTGTGCAGCACCAAACATAAAGCAGCCGGTCTCAGGTGTTCCATTTCCATCATAGTCAGTTCCGGTAACAAAATCTCTAAAACAATTGCGGTTTGCGGGAGAGTTGGTCGCTAGATCATAATCAGGGTCTGCGCAATTTTCATCGGCTCTGCAGCCCCCTGAATTACATTCCATTAATTTGAGGTTATCTGCGGCGTCAGCTTTGCTTGGGTCTACTTTCACAAAACAACCCGTGACGATCTCGTCGAAGTTCGAAGGGGACGGATCATCTACTAGTTTGTACCGCACTGGAGAGGAATCTGAAGTGTATGAATTAAGATCCGCTAGCTCAGCTCCATTTCCGGAAACAATCCAATTTTTTTGAACGGCAAAATTCGAAGTTTCATATTCATCAGCAAGTGATTTGATGTTTAGAATCTCAACGCCACCCTTACAAATGGTGGGTTTTTTCTGGTTTTTGCTTGTGTATTGAATCCACCATTGGCCTTCGTAGCCTTTAAATTTTTTAGGTAATGTACTGAGTTCGCAATAATTAGGCTCGTTTGGGTCATTGGCACAACGTACTGCCCTGACAGACTCTAGTCTGGTCAAAGACAACTTTCGGTAGCATAGGTAAGGTGCCTCACCATTATCCAAATACTTTTTAGTTGTTCCCAAGGGTTCAACTGCGTTTGTTCCATATGTACAACCTGAACTGCTAAACTTTTTGGATTTCTTGTCGTAAGGACATACACCTGCTGTTGGGCCGATAATTTTCGAGTTATCGACAGATCTGATCATTGTTACGCCTCGATCGCAATCACGAGTTTTGGCAATGGTAGGTTTTCCGTTTTTACATTTAAGGTTACCTCTCTGCCACGCACCTGAACGGAATACACATAAGCCTTTGTAGGTCTTTTGGGGTGTTATTCCACACCAATCTGGAAGTGGCCTTTCAAATTGAACACATAATTGGGTTTTTACGGTGCCATTTTTTTCAGAGTACATGCAACCCAAGGGTTCAATCTTTTCCCCGCCCATAGCTAATGAAGCGTATCCAGCAAATACCCAAACTATCAAGTAATGAAAAAAGCCTTTCGAACCCATAAACATCCTCCCCAAATAAACTCTTCTAAAAAACGGCCTAGGATCTTGAAGTCCATGACCTTCACTTCATTGCTCAACTTAAAAACTTATGATATACTGAGCTGCAACTCCACAGCCATCAGAAGCAACGCAGTAAAATTGATTCTCAGAATCTTGATTTGCATCTGTTGATTTCGTGATGTCACACTTTGGACTTCCCATCGGATCCAATGTCCCACCGACCAACTCACAGAGTTCTTCTTCAGTCATTTTATCAGAAGCATCATTTTCGATTTTGCAATTGATGACATCGGCCTTTCCCGCAGTTTTCTCCAGTAAAACGGGCACCCGAAGTGTTCCACTTCCTGCAGCAATTTGGTCGTTGGCGGGACTATATCTCATGGTCAGATGCGCC
>JBILOD010000532.1:0-3014 GCA_044374645.1 Pseudobdellovibrionaceae bacterium
GTGGAGTACATTGGAAGGTTTGGGTCAGCATTGTAGTAATTAAAGCTATTTTGGGCTTTATTATAAAAAGGGGCTAGAGCCACCTCTGTTACTAAAACTCTTGGGCCGTATTGTGTTGGCGGATTACCCCCTACAAAGGTCGAAGGCCCATTTGTAATACCATCAACGAGGATATGGGGTTTATTAGTAGTCAATTCAGAAAAAGTGCCAATAGGAATAGACTTGATGCCACAACCTGAAAAGTCAGCAATTTGCTTGAATTCAACGTCTAGATCGTTGATATCATTGCGATACATAATCCGACCTTCAACTTTTGCTTGTTGGCTTAGCAAAGATGCAACAACAAGCGATAACGTACTCACTAATCCTATGGCGATTACTGCTTCAATTAGACTCATCCCAGTTTGCAAATAAAGCTTATTTATATTTATTCGTCTTTTGCGGTTTTTTAGTGCCACGAGCTCTCCTTCCATCATTCCAGCAAATCCTTTACATAAACCTTTGATGGGGACTTTGAAAATGCTAACACTTTTGTTAAAGTGAGTGCCTTTCCATGGACAATGCTGATTTTTTTTGTGTTGTAACTAGTGTAAAATGAAAACGAAGAAACTAGAAGTCTATATTTGAATTACATCATTATAGGACAGAATGAGATGGGACGGAACTGATAAAGTGTGCCTAAAAAATGAAAGTGGCTCATTTCGATACGCCATGAGCACAGTAAAACGAACGCTATTGATATGGCCCATGGTTTTTGGTTGAGTAAGAACTGATTTCAAAATCAAACAAGGCGATCTCGTATTCAAAATCGCCTTGCCGCAAACGTTACTTTTTAAATTTCGAAGTTCATTTAATATTGAATTTCCTCCGGAGAATTATATCCGGGTCTTGCTTTTTGATTTGCACTATTCCAAATTTCTAACTTACCAAGAGAAATCTCCGCACCCACGCCAACTTCAAAACCAACCACCAAACATGATTGGTTTGCGTTTTTGGCAATGCGCACCTGGCACCCGATACCAACATCACAACTGAAACCTGCTTGAATGTAAAACCCATCGGGCTGCTCCCCTGAGCAATAAATCCTTATTTCTGAAGTAGCAATTTTTAATCCTGGTCCACCACTTGCAAAGCGTACGTAATAAGGAGTTTGATTCCCGTCTTCATCTTCGCGCGTACAATCGAGTTCATTGGCAGTGGCCATTGCGAGAAATAATTCACGGCTTTGCCACCCTCCGACGGCCAGACCATAGTTATTCCAACCTCCAATGGGACATCTAAGCGTGGACGCTCCAATCGCATATTGACTCATCCCTAATAAAGAACAAACTGCGATGAATAAAAACGACTTCATAAACACTCCTATAATTTAATATGGTTACTTAACAAACATTCGTTATGAACCCGCTTTCCAGCAATTTAGGGGCCAATAATTTACGCCGCCCGCTTGGCATACACCTTTTTGAGAATTGATTTCAGAACATCCAAAGATTGCTTCATCCTATGCCGTATGGCATGCAAACCCAAGTTATCGTTCTGGTTTTAGCATTTCAACTGTTCAAGCAAGGCTATAATTGATATCTCAAGGAACCCTTGGGTTTTGGTAAACCTTAGGATGGACGACTAAATGTTGCTCATTTTTGTTTAGGCATAAACCTTTTTCGGCAAAAATCCAAATTGATCCACTTTTAATCACACACGTATTTGTTCATAAGTCGATGACACCGAGGAGCGTATCGTCATAGATCATCCTTTCAAGTAAAGTTTGTTTAGCAACGCATCGATCATTTTGCGACATACTTGAGACTGGATGTTTCTAGACTTGAGAATTTCAATCGGGGGATCGAGTTTCCCCCTGTCTCCACAGCTGCAAAAAAGAAAAATCCCTTCGGGCTTTTTTGAGCGCTGTGGATACCGGGGAAACCTCTCCGCGCTACCTATGAGAAGGAATCGTAGCTTGCGATTCGAAGTTTGAACTTGGTAAGACAAACAGAAATCACTCAACTTTTGCCTCTGGTTTGTACCAAAACCCATGGGTTTCTTTAGTGCGATATTGGTTATGTGACCTGCAAAATATCCTGAGTGAGTCTTCATGATGATGGCCCCCCTGACTCAACGGGACAACATGATCGAACTCCAGTTGGTGTTTGCTTTGACAGCGCTTTCCGTCGGCGCTCTTGTACTCGCAACAACCTCCCGCGCGAGCAAACACTTTTCGTTTTATCTCGATAGGAATATGCCGGTTTTTGACGCTTTCCTTCTTTTCATCAGTGCTGCTTTGTATCACAGATGCGGATGAAGCTGTCCTTTCTGCTTCGGGGGTTTGTGACCCCGTTCGGCCTTTGCGCTTTTTTAAAGTCTGAGAAGTGAGGGTGAGCATGTACTTTAAAACTTCCGCCAGATTGCCGTCAGGAATGGTGTGACTTAAAAGCTCTTTCACCTCTTGAAGGGCCACTATTGTTTCTTGATCCACGGTGATCTGAAGTTGAGAATGAGTGGGAGTCATTATTTTTTCTCTGGAGGGCGGCAAAGCCGCCAGGGGATTTTCCTTTGCCAGAGTGAGCCGTGCTTCTTTATGAGTTTTCCCTTTAACGGATTCAATGAGTTCTTTTTTGGCTTCAAGGTTCAGCGGAGTTTCTTTTTCTTGGTTTTGAATAAAGCTTTGCACCAGGGCGGCGTTTGATAGGCTCAAAGTCCCATCAAATAAATCATGTTGAACTTCCGGAACCGCTTCGATGAGTTTCAAAGCCTGCAGCCGCTGGTAGGTCGCCGATTCACTGAGTCCAAAATGCTTTACTAAAAATTCAAAAAGGCTTGGATACCCCATGGCCGCAAAAACTCTTCGTGCTTTGATTTCCTTCAGTCCCAGTAAGATGGCATCACCAAGACGTTTTTCTTTTTGAAAAAGATTTTGAACCTGTTTTACTAAATCCGTATCATTGAGCAATTGCAGGCGAGTTTCAAAGGCTGTTATTTGGGCTTCAAAATTTTCCACGGGAAGGATCTCCTTAAAA
>JBILOD010000572.1:0-2758 GCA_044374645.1 Pseudobdellovibrionaceae bacterium
TACCACCATCAGCAAACCGGACTCGAGAGCTCAACGGTGGCTGTCGGATATGATGCCAGACTTTCAAGCCCAGATATTTACAATAGTATATCAAAAGGCCTAAATGAGGGCGGCCTAACGGTACTCAATCTTGGGTTAGTCACCACACCAATGAACTATTTTGCGAACTTCGCTCTAGATATTACTGGCACCGTTATGATTACTGGTAGTCACAATCCGCCCACTTATAATGGATTTAAGATTTGCCTACAAAAGAGTACGCTTTTTGGAGCAGAAATACAGAAATTGAAAGCCATTTTTGAATCCAAAGATTGGTACGACGGTCCCCAAGGAATAACTTCTGACTTTGATATTTTTCCCCTCTATTTAGATCGTTATCAGGATGAATTCCACAAGCTTAACCCAATTAAGGTTGTATTAGATTGCGGAAATGGCGCCGCTGGTGTGATTGCCCGCAGGTTATTTCAATGTGTCGGCATTAATCCAACAATTCTTTGTGAGGAGCCGGATGGAAGATTCCCAATTCATCATCCAGATCCAACCGTTGAGAAGAACCTGACGATGTTAAAGGACGCAGTATTAAATGAACGCGCCGCTGTTGGAATTGGCTTTGATGGAGATGCGGACCGGATCGGCTTGGTCGACGAGACCGGCCGAATGGTCTATGGCGATGAATTGATGGTTCTTATCTCTCGAGATATTTTGAGCCACAAGAAGGGAGCTAAAATTGTTGGTGATGTGAAATGTTCGGATCGACTCTATGCCGACATTCAAGCTCATGGTGGACAACCGATCATGTGGAAGACTGGTCACAGCTTAATTAAAGATAAAATTAAACAA
This sequence comes from Pseudobdellovibrionaceae bacterium, assembly GCA_044374645.1. Classification (GTDB taxonomy): domain Bacteria; phylum Bdellovibrionota; class Bdellovibrionia; order Bdellovibrionales; family Bdellovibrionaceae; genus CAUJGP01. The sequence goes on from JBILOD010000572.1 coordinate 841, forward strand.
GAAAAGGCGCCCTTTGGTGGAGAAATGAGCGGTCATGTGTTTTTCGCTGACCGCAATTATGGCTATGACGATGCGGTTTATGCGGCCCTACGAGTCGTCGAAATCCTTTCGAAAACCGGTAAGACAGTTTCTCAACTTCTTGAGGGTTTGCCACACGCTTTCAATACTCCAGAAATTCGTATTGATACGACAGAAGAGAAGAAGCTTCTTATCGTAGAAAAATTGAAAGAAAAGTTCTCACAACCGTCTTCTGACTATTCTGTCAACTTACTTGATGGAATTCGAATTTCATTTAAAAACGGTTGGGCTCTTGCTAGGGCCTCTAACACTCAACCTGTGTTAGTTTTACGATATGAGGCCGATTCTGAAGAAAATCTAAAATCAATTCAAAACCAAATTGAAAGTGTCACAAAAAAGTATCTGTAACGCTTAAATCATCAGTTATAGGGCTGTAAATCAAATACCCACACATAATGGTTTTACAGCCTCTTTTTTGACTTTTAGGAGCGCAAAAAATAAAAAGGAGACCTTTTCGGGGTCTCCTTTTTAGCACAAATCAAATCTTTAAAATTTAGATTTTGTTATTGATGAAAAGAGCGATCAAGAAAGCCAAGATAACAAGCGCTTCGATAAGAGCAAGAGCAACGATCATCGGAGTGAAGATCTTGTCCTGAGCCGCAGGGTTACGCGCAATACCCTCAAGGGCTGCAGCAGCAGTTTTAGATTGAGCTTGAGCACCGCCGAAAGCAGCGATACCGATAGCCAAGCCAGCACCGATAGCCAACATACCTGAATTGTTTCCACCAGCTGTTGTAACTGCTTCTTGAGCGAAGGCAGGAAGAGCAGAAACCATAGTTAACAATGCGATTGCCATTTTTTGAAATGCGTTTTTCATGAAGTTATTCTCCTTTTTTATTATTTGTAATAATAGTGTTAGTGTTCGTGTGCTGTAGCCATCGAGATATACACCATCGAGAGCAGTGTAAATACAAAAGCCTGGATGAAACACACAAAAATACCTAACAAATAAAATGGGATTGGCACGATTACTGGAACCAAGTCAAGAAACACTCCAAGTACGGTGTGATCTCCCAACATAACGTTGGCCAAACGCATTGACAAACTAAATGGACGAATAAAGTTAGAAACGAGCTCGATTGGTAACATAATCACAGCCAAAGGAAGAAATGGCCCCAAGAAGTGTTTCAAATAGTGAATACCATTTTCCTTCAACCCATAATAGTTGTAGGCGGCAAATGAAAAAATACCCATCGCAAATGTCAGGTTAATATTCTCTGTTGCTGGAACAACACCAGGCAATACACCCATCAAGTTATTAACCAAAATGAATGTGAATAAGGCAGTGAAGAACGGTACAAATTTTCGCCCGTGGTGGCCAATGATCATATCCGTTAAACCAACTATAAACTCAGTGAGGAGTTCAAAGATACCTCTGATCGAAAACTTAGCTGTCGGAATTACGGCTTCCTCACCTTTTCCCAGGGTGCTTCTCCCTACTAAAGCTGCTGCCATCAGACCAACGGATACCACACCAACAGTTGCCACGTGTGCTAACTCGTGACCAACACCAGGAACTAAATTTGCCCAAGTAAATGCTGACATTTTAACCTTTATTTCCCAAATCTTCGCCTAAAGAACCATGTCGAATATGACTTCAACTTGGTTTTTAAAACAGCAATTTTTCAAAACGGCCTTCTTCATACAATGACGATCTTCAACTGGGCAATAAATTTCTGCTTAGAATACGGCTTCTTTTGATATTTTTAAAAATTAGTTAATCAAACGGTGCCTATTGTTTATTCAGTCTCTTAAGTAAAAACACGATGTGAGCAAACCATCCGCCCAACCCCACAAAAGAGAATAGAATGGTAAAAAGTCCTTTCATTTGAAAGCTCTC
>JBILOD010000158.1:0-8063 GCA_044374645.1 Pseudobdellovibrionaceae bacterium
TACACTGGCTACGTCAAAAAACTCTATGTAAAGGTCGGAGTCAAAGTTAAGACTGGCCAACCCATCGTCAGCGTGGCGCAGTCGCTCCTTGGTGCCCAGCCGGTGTTTCCCATGCAGTCTCCCCTGAATGGTTATGTTGTGCAAATCAATCGCGCCGAAGGCGAATATGTTCGCGAAAGCGACAATCGCGATTATATCTTGCGAATTGATGACACATCTAAATTTATTGTTAAGGCCGATACCCCCGAAATTGATCGCACCAAAGTTAAAGTGGGACAAACGGCCGTCATCAAAGTCAATGCTATCATCGGCAAAACCTATGAGGGCATTATTCGCACGGTGGCGAGTGCACCAACGGTTCGGGACAGCTGGCGGTCATCCACTGTGGATTATGCGACCGTCGTTGAGATGACCAACCCCGATGAAAACATTCACTCTGGCATGACCACTCTGATTGATTTGATAGTGGCCAAACGTGACAAAGCATTGAGCCTTCGCCATGAATTTATTCAGAGAGATAAAGACGGGTATTTTGTGATTCGCACTAATGGTGATCGCCAGGCGATAAAAGTGGGCTTACAAAATGAAGAAGCTTTTGAAATTATCTCCGGTCTCAATGAAAACGATGAAGTTCGGGCCGTGGATTTTGCCAGTTTAGCAGAAACGCGGTAGCTATGGCTCTGCTAGAGGTTAAAAATTTAAATTTTTCCTACAAACCAATAGGACCCACAGGAGAGAGTGATACCACTCACGCTTCGATGGTTCAATCCTCCACAGTTCAATCCTCCACAGTTCAATCCTCGACAGTTCGATCTTCCCCATTGCATTCTTCCACCTTTCAGTCTTCTACATTGATCCTCAATGATGTCTCATTCAAAGTCGACAAAGGGGAATTGGTTGCTATTCAGGGGCCTTCCGGGAGCGGAAAGTCCACTCTTTTGGCACTTCTGGCTGGTTTTCTTAAGGTCCAAACAGGATCTATTGATTTCAACGGCGAGCCATTCTCAACCTTTGATGATGAACAGATGTCTTATTATCGCAATCAAAAAATTGGTTTTATTTTTCAACAGTTTCATTTGCTGCCTAAGTTAAATGTCCTCGAAAATATTTTACTTCCTGCCAACTACTCTCCCGACCGCACGCAAACTGACCCCCCGGGACGTAAGCCGGTGGATCTTCCAGCGAAGGCGCTCGACTTGGCTCGCTATCTCGAAATTGACCATCGCCTTCAACACCACCCCAATCAACTCTCGGGTGGCCAACAGCAAAGGGTTGCCATTGCAAGAGCCCTCTTGCACGACCCAGAATTGATTCTTGCCGATGAGCCCACAGGAAACTTGGATTCAAAATCTGCACAAAATATTATTGAACGCCTGCTCGATCTCAATCGCCAAGGAAAAACCATTGTGATCATCACCCACTCGGATGAAATTGCGCAACAATGTCGCCGGGTCATCCAAATCAAAGACGGAAAAATCACCAAAGATCAAACTCAGGGTAACCTGTTGGAGGAGACTCCAATAGTGGCCAAACTAACCCAACTGTTCAGTGGGCCATCAACTGGTTTAACTACCGAAGCGATAGCCAAAACAACACACACAATCTCAAGCAGGCCAGCCCAGAGATTCGTACCTGAAATGGCATCATTCCTTTCTCGTGCCGTACTAAAAGAAGCTTGGCGCGATCTCAGCAACAATTCCCTTCGATCCTTTCTAACCATGATTGGTATCATCGTAGGAGTTGCCTCAATCTTAGCAATGATCACTCTTGGTAACTTTATCAAAGATAAGGTCTTAGAGTCTTACGCCGACATGGGTATCAATACTGTTTTGTTTATCGGCAATCCAAACTGGAACATGAAGGCTAAAGATTCCAGCGGTGTAACCTTTAAATCTTTTCAGTGGGAAAAAGACATCCTTCCTCTTTTTGAGATCTTTCCTGAAATCGAAAAAATCACTCCGATCATGTACGGCGGACGATCCACGCTTTCCTTTGCGGGTAAGACCATTGAATCCGAGGGTCGCCCCGTGGGAGTCAATGAAAGCGCCTTTCAGATTACTGGTCGCAAACTCCGAGAGGGACGCACGTTCTCGCCATTTCACATTGAGCAAAAAAATGCGGTTTGTATCATCGGTTCGGAAGTAGCCGAAAAACTTTTCAATGAAGTTCCTGCACTTGATCAAATCCTGAACATTCAAGGCAATCAGTCCAGCTTTGGCTGCAAAGTGATCGCGGTTTTAGAGCCTCTTTCGAGCAACAAGGGATGGGGTAATCCCAATCTTGAGGTCTATGTTCCCTACACCCTCTACCAATCTTTGGCCGAAAACATTTGGGATGCGCAAATTGATCGCGTACTGATTCAACTACGAGCGGGCTCTGATATTCCCGAGGTGGGCAAGGTCATCCAAGGTTACTTCACTTCACGCTATGGTAAGTCCGGGCGTTTTCGTGTTCACAATGATAGCGTTTTGATCGCTCAACTGCAAAAATTTCTATCGATTTTCACCATTGCTCTGGGCGCCATTGCGATGATTTGTCTGCTGGTTGGAGGTGTTGGCATCACCAACATGATGCTCGCCTCTATTGCTGAACGATTCCGGGAGATTGGCTTACGTAAGGCCCTTGGTGCCACTCATTCACGTATTCGTAAGCACATTCTAATGGAGTCGGTCCTTCTCTGCGGAGTAGCTGGGATCTTTGGCCTCATCATTGGTTTTAGTTTTTATGAATTAGTGATTTTTGTGACCGCGAAATTCGTGACAAGCATCTCATTTCAATGGCGTTTTGACTCTTCTGCATTTTTGATTTCATTTGGCTCAATCGCAGCCGTTGGCATTCTGAGCGGGCTGGCTCCTGCACTCAAAGCTGAGCGATTGCAAATTCTCGAAGCGCTTCGGTCCGATTGAAGGTGAATTTCCAAATTTAAACTAGAGTCAGGCTGCAAAACAGGTCCAAAATAAAATTCAGTTACAACAATCACAATCGCCTTTGGTTTTTTGTGTTTTAAGTTCGCCCAGCAGCCGCTGGACGGTTTGCTTAAATTCTTTGATTGTGGATGGCTTAATAAGAGACTCGTCAGCGCCGAGCTCCATCACCCGATGATGATTATCTTTGCTTCCCAGAGCGGTTACCCGATGATACGTTCATGTTGAAAACTAGTGCCGATCAAATTCATCCTTCAGCTTCAAAACTTGGGATTGCGTTGCTCTAGCACGCATTATTGTTGCGTTCAAATGCTTGGTACTATCTTGCAGAACGTCCGATGGTGCAATGAGTTGTATGCCTTCTTGAGCAAACAAGAAGCGAAAACCCCTATTTACGATATCATCAATAAGTCTCCGTGGAAACATTGGAGAGCGGCTTGAACTAAGGATCAACATCTTTCTCTCATTTAACGCTTCCTCGATTTTCTCCCTATAGTGACGCAATACAGGTCGGCCGTCTTCGGGGACGCTTCTGATAAATATATCCCATTCTCCTTCTTTCACTTTCCACTGTTCGGTTGAATTCGCATCCTCATTAAATGTTAGTATGATTGATTCGAGGCGCTCCTCTGATGTTGCAATTTCTGCGTTAATTGATTCAAGAACTTCTTCAACTGAAACCATGCGCCAAAAATGATCGACGAGATAAGGGGAATTGGTTTTAACTCTAATTAAAGAATCAACCAATTTTAAAAAACTTCCAGGCCCAAAGTACTCAATCGTATCCCGGTAGTCGAAGACCAGAAGGCTTTGCGTTTGGAACGATTCTCGTGCCATTTTGCCCTTCCATTCCTCCAGGGCAAGCAACCGTTGCACGATTTCAGAGTATTGCTCGGGAACTTCACTCCCAACGGCTGCGAGGCATTCTTCATTCTCTGCCCATGTGATATGACTTAATGAAATGATTGCGGAAAAAATCGCAATCAACTTCAGCGTACTGATTCGAAACTGAAATTGTTTCACATTCTTACTGTACATCATTTGGACTCCTTTAGCTGGCAATAACCAAGAAGCTAAATAACCGCTATTTAGTCACCTTGTTTAATTTCTAATGAAAAACATTAACGCGCCTTTTTGACTATCCTATGCGATATTCATGCCATAGCCGAACGGTTTTAAAATCGACAAGAGCCCTCCTAAAGACATGTTGGCGACCTAAAAAGGTCATTTTGACTAAGAGTTCGACCGAAGTCAGGGTTTATGAAACCCATCGAAAAAAAGAATTTGGAGGTCCCCATTGATTCAATGTCTTTCGAATTGACATACTTGCACCATTAGTTTTGTGTACCTCATACGACAATTTATGACTGCAACAACTGTGTAGAGGAAAAGGCCCGACGAATTATGTTTGATATTGTTTGGAAATCATTTTTACTCGTAACTGCCACTGAAATGGGCGACAAAACTCAACTACTGGCTTTAGTACTAACCACCCGTTTTCGAAAACCATGGACCATCATGGCTGGAATTTTGGCCGCAACAGTTTTGAATCATGGTCTCGCGGCCTGGGCTGGCCAATGGATCTCTCAAACTGTTTCTGCAACCGTTCTTAAATGGATTCTGGCACTGACATTCTTTGCCTTTGCCGCCTGGGTACTGATTCCCGACAAAGATGATGAAGAGGTCCACACCTCGAGCGCAGGAGCCTTTTGGGTGACACTCGTTTCCTTTTTTATGGCTGAAATGGGAGACAAAACTCAGCTTTCCACCGTGGCACTTGCTGCGCGCTATGGTGATCTCCTTTGGGTTACGGTTGGCACCACAATGGGCATGCTGGTGGCCGATGGGCTGGCCGTATTCCTCGGAGACAGAATCACACAATGGATCTCATTGAAATGGATGAGACGAGTGACAAGCATCTTATTCATTATCTTTGGTTTATTCGTATTGTTAAATTACTAACTGGAATCTACTAAGATTTGCAACCACCGCAACATCCCCTTTTGTCATAACGCTTAGGCTCGTACATCACGCCCCCAAAGGTTTTTGTTGTCTAAACCAGGATCTTGAACAAAATAAATGACGGATTTGGAGGGCTTATGAAGCGTCGACCGGCAATCACCTTTTTGTTCCTGCTCGCGAGTTTTTGGTTTATTACCGTTACAGCGGAAGGTCGCTCCCGTGTGTTGATCATTTCTGATATCGATGACACCATTAAGTTGTCCCATGTGCGATCAAAGCTCGACAGTGGTTATAAGGCATTTTTCGACTATGCGGCTTTTTTAGGAATGGCCCCACTTTATCAACTCTTGCAAAGTCAGAACAGCACAACAATTTATTACGTCTCCAATGCCCCTTCACAAATAATGCAGTCGCGCCATGCACGCTTTCTACAGCAATTCAATTTTCCCCAATCAGAGAACTTGCGAACGCGATCTAATTTTACCAATGGAAATTTCAAAATCGAATCGATTCTCGCTCTGGTTGAACAGGAACAACCGGAAGTTTTGATTCTTGTGGGCGATAATGGCGAACGAGATCCTCGCACGTTTCAGGAGGTCCGCGAGACACTCGCTAGCACCCCAGTTTCAGTGATCAGCTTCATTCATTTGGTTTACTCTAGAGTTGAAGAGGACGACGCTCCTTTGGAGCCACTAACACCCGATCAACTCCCTTATGTCAGCCCCGTAGAAATGGGACTCCAACTTGCGCGACTAGGACTTATTCCCCTCATGCCATTTTACGAGTTCGCCGATCAGTTGATTCAGCTCACCCTTGAGGATGCAAAAAAAACCGAGGAGTCGACATCATTTCCAAAATGGCTCGATTGCTCCGCTCATCGTTGGCATTGGCCCGAAGGACAGGATGAGCCAATTCGGCTTCCATTGCTCAAAGACTTGATTTCTCGACGCTGCAACGTGGATTTCCAACCTTAATTCAAACAATCGCAGACAAAGGACTTCACAGGATCACGTCGGCATTTGACCAAGTGTCCTTCATCTTTGAGGGATAAAGTTAAGATGGCGTCATCAGCTTTTTCGACGCTCAATTGCATTCCACTTTGCAGTTCTATTAAGTGTGTCTCGGAGGTTTTCCCGGACGTGCCTTGTTGCTTTAATCGTTCAAAAGTAGCGAGATCATGACCACTACCATCTGGCAGATCCACAGGGCGAGGAAAGCCCTCTTCATCGGTCTCATGCCAATAGACATCACTGCCTTCTTCAGGACTCAGCCATTCATAAACCAGTGTACGAGTCTGGCCATCTTTTAATCTCAGAGTGACTTTCTTTTCAAGAAGAACATCTTCGTCCACGGGACCTAGTTGATTCTGAAGTGCCATCACCAAATTATTCAGATCCCCGCCGCCCGTCGTAACCGATGCCAAAGGACCATCACCAAAACAAACCTTGAGTTCGTCCAAAATGGGATTGGCTAAATCGGTGTTACTCGCTCCGGCCTCATTGGTTTTGTTTTTAGTCGCAGTAACTCCAGTAGAGCTTGGCTCTTTCAGGCTGGAACCCATAAAAGGCTCGGGCAACGCCACCGCTGTTTCTTTAGGTAAATAATTGTTAGTTATATTTGAGTCTGCATCCTCGGGGTGGCCGTATTTGAGCCACCATTGGTAGGGGTAGCAATAACCCCAGAGCATTAAAAGCCCCCAAAATATTGAGATCAGTAAGCCTTTTCTCATACTGCCCTTAGATCATGGTCCAGTGGGAGCGGCAAGACGAGGTGCTTCCCCTTGAAAATTGGCCAATTTTCGTGTCGTATTGAGACACGATAAAATCCTCTACTAGAGGTTTCCTCAAAATGGCCTCATAATAGGATAAGGTTCAATGAGGGGGATTCTTTGATCTTACGAATTTTAGGCCTATGGCTTGTAATAGTTTCTTTAGTGAACTCACCTCACTACGCTGAAGCAAAAGTCCGTCGCTCCAAAAGTTCACCGTATGATAATCAACGAAACCCGGCCCAAGAAAACCCCGACGGCGAAAGCGAAGAAGATGTCTTCGACCCATTCGCCGACTTCTCAGAATTTCAATCCAATCCCGACGAGCAAGAAGATATTAATTTTTTCAAAAATGGACGAATGCTAACCTTTGGGTTCCTGGGTGGAATGCTCAATTACACCGGTGAAATGGCCCAAAAATACCAACCTTCTTTTCGATATGGTTTGTTTGTCAGCTACTTCTTTGACCTGCACTTTGCGGTACAACTCAACTGGCTGAACTCAGACTCGCCGACCTCGTTTCGCTCCGTAGATACCAACCTCACTGGGAATGCCGGTATGACCTCCCTTGGTTTCTCGATAAAGTACTTTCTTAACACCCAAAACGTCACTAAAGGACTTGCTGATTTGAACCCCTATTTTTTGGTGGGTATGAATACAAACTCCCGCAATGTCCGATTTAGCGCTATCAGCGGAAGCCTCAAGGATTCAGCGATGGGATTTAATGGCGGTATGGGGGTCGAACTTCCAATGTTGCGTAAGAAAATGTTTTGGGGAGTCGCCCTGACCTACGATCTTGTGAACTTTAAAGACGAGAACGTACCCTTCGTTTATGATGAAAAAAACTACGGCACTTCGAAGGGTGATATGTGGAACCTAATGGGTTCCATCGGCCTTAATTTTTAAATGCCAACCAACCCTTTTGAACGCCATTTCCAATTTACCCACCCCTGCCAGTTTTGGTGCAATCTACCCAGTACTCTCTACGCTCCTTCGCCCAATATCTCGGACCCAGCCACCCTCTGCTCTCTCTAATACTGTCGGGGCAACGGGCGCTCACTGTCAAAACTCTGGAAAAGATCTCCGACCGTATAAACTTCTCGCTTGAGAAAAAACTTCTGATGAGCAACTCACTCGCCCATCAAACTCAAAATTATCAGCAAGAATGAGCGGGGTCGGTGGCAACAAACCGGAGGGCCGATTTTTGTAGAAAATACGAAGTCAACGGCATGGACTCGAAAATTCCAACGGCAATTGATCCGCAAAGCCGTTGAATCCCTCGAAAACGACCCGATTGAGCTTCGTGATTTTTCCTCAACTACGTTTGCTATGAATCCAAAACACGTAGCCTATGCCTTAAAGCGGATTCGCGAATTTCGCCGCCAATGGACTCAGGAATTAGAAAGCTT
>JBILOD010000098.1:0-9551 GCA_044374645.1 Pseudobdellovibrionaceae bacterium
CCTACTTTGGTCAAATTGTTATGGCATTCAATTTATTTTCGCTCATTGTATCATTTTTTCTGGGCATTTTATTCTTAAATCATATTGCAGGGCCGGTGTACGCGGCACAGAAAACTATTGCTGATATGGCCCAAGGTAAGCACATCGAATCGCGATTAGTTTTGCGAAAATTCGACTTTTTTACCGAACTTGCCGACTCCGTGAATCTCCTCATTGATAAACTCAAATCCGAGCGAGATAAAAAACAAACCCCCTAATGGGCACCACTAACAGTGCTAGTTTGGGTTTCGGCATTATTAAGGACGCCCTAAATATATTCACACCTTAATCCATCATTCAAATGAATGACCTAATCATTTTGAGACACCCCATTCTTCAGGGGCGCGCCCGGAGTCTCGAATTGAACACAAGGGCACGATTCCCAAAGCCGCCAAAATCATCCTTCTCAATAACAGCCAGGACCTTTCCTAGGCAGTAGAATGACGGAACATTTTATTATACAATAACAAAAGCTATTTAACTTCAGAACGTTTCAAATTGAAAAAGGGGAAGCCGAGTTGAAACTAATTGGCGTCTCAAACAAAAAGGGGTTTCTCTTACTCGAAGGCCTAATCGCCTTTGGCCTACTATCGATAGTTGGCTTTGCTATTTTGAGCGTATCAGTACTTTCTAAACAATCAAACTCTGATGTTTTTAATAAGCTTTGGGCACAGCAAATAGTCATTAAATCCATGGAGGAGCTGTCCCGAACTTCAAAGTTTCACTCATCACTCAGTTTCTCCACCAAAAAAGACTTGGTCTGTTATAGTATCAATAAAGAAATTATCCCATGCCGCATTTGGAAGATAGATCATTATGAGCATAATCCCCAGGTGGTCTATAAATTGATATTTAAGGTAACGGTAGAGGCCCCGATGGCTGGGCTGAAAACGGTTGAATACTCGATGTCCTATTTTGGAGAAATCCTACCGAGTCTTACGATGCGGGTGATTAAGTGAAAACCAATAACTCCATGCCAATACAGAACTCGTTCTTGGGACAAAGTGGTTTCACACTGGTTGAGTTAGCGCTCTATAGTTCGCTCTTCCTTATGATTTGCTTTGCTGCATTCTCGCTCGGACTGTCCTCGCTCAAAGACTATGAAGATCAAAAGGCCAGCTGGAACGCCCTGAACACGACACTTCTTGCAGAAAAATTCATTTCAAAGACTTTTTCAAGCATAGGGGGCTCTGGGCTTCCCGCATCGTCGTCGATCCTTGTTGAAAACAATTGCTCAAGCAGACTGTGGTTTCCAGATTGTCAAGGATCTGATCGAGTCACCCTCGTGAAAACCACAACAACGAAAAACCTCTCTGGCTACGCACAATGGGAATTACCACAACCCTTTCTCAAGTATGATAACACTTCGAAACTGCTTTACTTCTCATTTGATCCTCTAGGTAATTGCACGGCTTCCTCAAATTTAGTTCAAAAACATTTCGTTCTATATAACTCTAGTACAGACGAGTATTTTCATGCATGGTCACAAACGTTGGATCAAAATGACTGCACGATTTTAGTTGAGCCCGACCAACAGGGATCAGCTCTGAGCTCCCCTACTTTGACCTCGAACCCGAACTTTGTAATGAACAATGGAATCATCTTTTTTGTCCAATACGAAACACTTCTCTTGAATTCTAGCAAACACCAACTCATCTCCTTATCATCTAAAGATAATATCACGGCCCAGGAGTCCGTGGTTGCCGAAGATGTCTATGATTTTCAGCTGACTCTACGTTATATAAATCCAAGCTCCGGAAAAATCACTGATGATGGGACAGAGTTGGATACCATTTTATACAATGATCCTTTGGACACATTCGCAGGACTCGGAGGAACAAATTCAGGGATTTCAAAGATTCATTTGAGGTCACTTGGAACGGCAATGATCATTCTGAAAAATACGAACCCCATAAGACCTACTTCCAAATCCATTTTTGATGGTCCGGTTATAGACATGCCCAATGCGGCCATGGTGATTCAAAAGGACTTCTATTTTCGTAACAACAGCATTTTCAGGTGAGCTTATATGAAGACATTGAATTCAGTTACAAATCCAAATGGCAATGCAACTCTTATCGTAATGGCTATGACTTCGGCAGCCGTTATTTTTGTATCTTCTTACCTCACCTTGATGAATTCTGCGTATTTCGGTTAATCCGCCCGATGGTTTCGGTTCGATTCCGCCCAGCTGTCGGAGCGTAGCGACGGGTTTTCCTTTTAGTCGCATTTAAGGTTTTTACAGTCAATAGCTCCCTGAGATTTTCTTTGAGACTCAGTGTCTTTTTTCAGCTCGATGCGATGACAGTTGTGAACCAGACGATCACAGATCGAGTCAGCCGCCCGCCCTCCACCGAAGTAAGCGTGCCAGTCTTTGATCGGAAGTTGCGAAGTAATGACTGTCGAGCCAACCCCATATCTGTCTTCAAAAATTTCCAATAAATCTCGACGCTCTTTCTCGGTAATTTCACTGACCCCAAGATCATCTAAGACTAGCAGTTGAGCCTTTTCAAAACGTTTTAATAGTTTAGCGTAACTTCCATCAGCTCGTGCCTGAGCGAGCGCTGTTAATAGTTTGGGAAGTCTCAAGTAAATGACTTTATAGCCTTGCCGACAAGCTTGGTGACCAATGGCTTGAGCTAAATAACTTTTACCCGCGCCTGCTGGTCCCGTAAAAGCAATGTTTTGCTTCTTTTCGATAAACCGTAACTGTCCTAGCTCCAGCATGGTCTGCTTGGACAGGCCTCGCGCTATTTTGTAATCGATTGCCTCCATACATGCCTGTCTCTCTTTAAACTTCGCAGAGCTCAGTCGAGCCTTTAACCTCGTTTGTTCTCGATGCAAAAACTCATCGTCAACTACCAATCCAATAAAATCAGCAATCGATAATTCCTGATGGTCGGGGCGAGCTAAGCGCTCTTCAATGGCCCTTGCCATCGCCGTCAACTTCATCACCCTTAATTTATCGAGGGTCTGCTCTAAGATCATTGATTCCTCCTTGCGACACCGAGTCGCGGTTTAATGGTAATACTCACTGCCTCGGATATTCTCGCTCCCCAATGCAGCCTGTTGTTCTTTTGTTATAAACTGGTCGCTAATAGTGCTTTCTGTTGGTGACATAGAACCATCATTAAAGTTGTCCATCTTATTTTTTAAAAATTCAGCGATGAACCGATAGTTCAGCACTCCAAGCTCCAGAGCCCTTTGGCTGGCTTTCTCCACTCGCTCCTTGCCGTATTTTTTCTCCAACCTGATAATCCCTAAAGCTGAACGGAACCCCTGCTCCGGATGAGCTTTTTTTGCGAGTATTTTTTCAATCAACTCCCCAGTCTTAACCCCAATCGTCTTGCCCCATGAGATAACTCTCGATGGCGTCCACTCCGCATGTTCACGATGACTGTGTGGCATATGCTCCGATTTGGTTGTAGCTTTGCCCCGATGGTAGGACCTAGCATGACTTGCAACACGCTTACCACGATAAAAAATCTCTACCGCCGTCGCTGTACTTCGAACATTGACTTGTTCATGAACGAGTTGGTAGGGCACGCTGTAAAAATGATGATTAACAGTTACGTGATAATCAATGTTCACTCGTGGATCGCACCACTCAGCATATTCATAAGGCTTTGCTGGTAAACTTCGAAGGTGAGGTTTGTCGATCTCTAGCCATAACTCACTCCGAGATTTTTGCAAATGTCTCATCTTTCGATTATTGAGAGTTTCCAGACATTCGCTGATGGCTTCGTTCATCTCAGCAATACTTGTAAATATCCGCTTACGGAGGCGGGCTAAAATCCATCGCTGCGCTAGCAATACCGCGGCCTCGACTTTGCCTTTATCTTTAGGCTTGCGGCTCCGAGCCGGGATGATACATGTGCCATAATGGGTAGCCATCTCTTGATAGGTGTCGTTAATCAGTGCCTCGTAACGATTTGGTTTCCTCACGCCCGAACGAAGATTGTCAGGCACTGTTATCGCCGTGACGCCCTCAAAGTAGGACCACATACGCGTATGGGAGCTGATCCAATCCGGCAGAGTTTGAGACCGAGAGGCTTCAGCAAAAGTGTAAGAACTTGCGCCAAGGCAACCAACAAATAACTGAGTTTGATGGCGAAGCCCAGTGGAATGATCCTCTAGCCAAAGACCATCACAGTAATCCACAAAAGCTTTCTCCCCAGCCTTGTGGTTTTGCCTCATCACTACCGATAGTTTACGAAACCACCTGTTATAATGTTCACAAAACTGAGTGTAACTGTAGGTCTGACCGCCATGCGCTTCACGATATTCAGTCCAGAGTAACGCCAACGTAACACTAGGTTTTGATAGTTCACCATGAAGCTCCAGCCAATCAGGCATTACGAACTCCGGCCTACGCAAGGGCATTGAACCGATGCTGCCAAGCCGTTTAAATCCAAGGCGTACCATCAAGTCTTCATCAGAGAGAGCTTCAATCTCTGAATAACTTTTAACATCAGCAGCTCGCCCACGATGTAAGTAATCGCGCACAGTCGATTTGCCGCAACCAACTGATCTGGCAATTTGTGACTGGCTCTTCTGCTCTAGAAAATGAAGTTGGAATGCTCGTCGAATGTCACGCACGCGAAGCCTCTCTGCCGCCATCAATACCCCCTTTTAGTCGAAACTAAGGGCGGTATATCAGGTGACGAACTAAGCGTCGCTATATGCTCACATTAACGGCATCAGTCGGGCGCCATTCAACCGAATTAGCTGGGCGGAATGGACCGAAATGATCGGGCGGAATCGAACCGAATTGCCTGGGCGGATTGAGCCGAAACCGCCAAGATATTTCTTGTAATGATCCGTTTGCCTTTTGGATTGAAGCCATTGAATGGGTAAGATGTTCCATAATTTTCTTACCCTCATTGCTCCGTTCGTTGGTCGCCATTGCTGTATCAATAGAAATTTTGACGTTTTGCCCAGTTTGTCCAATCATACTGCTCATTTCACTCAAGGCCGATACAGACTCTTGGATAGCTGCTGATTGCTCCACAGTAGAATCTTTGAATTTTATGGCCTCTCCAAAAAGTGATTGGCTAGATTGAGAAACTAAATTTGAAATATTCTTGATTCGCCAAAGAATTGAATCAAAAGACTTTTTAGTCCATGAATATATGAAAAAGCATAAGATCAAACTCGCCAAAAGCCCGATTCCAGCAATCCAGATTATAAAAGTGACTAAATCTTTACCCTGATCTCCTTTGAATTTTGATTCCTGCTCAACTTCGTCTCCTAGACTCCCAAGTGCCGTTTCGAGAAGTTCGAACTGGTCATTGAATTGAACAAGATAACTCTTTGCCTTTATGCGATCACCTTTCATCAATGAATCTACGATAGACTGGCAAAGGTTCGCATACTTCGCTATTTCCCCATTCACCTCTTTCAGTTTTTTATGGGTGGCTTCGGAAATCTTGAGATTATCTATATTTTTGAAGTATGTAATAAATTTATCGGAATTCAATTCGACTTCCGTTTTATAATCAGAAAGTCCATTTCGATCGCCGATGGAATCCGCATAAAAGGCACCAAGAACAATCGCCCTTAGTGAATCATGCATCATGTCACCCAAGATCAAATTTTTCGTAGCTGGCAATTCTTGATTGGTCGCGTTTTCTAGTGCACCTAAGAGCGACGCCGACTTATGGACAGCAACTGTGATCAAAACGACTTGGGCCAAAAGGAGTACCCCCATTATAACTAAAATCCGACCCTTTAAACTCAAATTCCAACTTTTCATTTTGCTTCTCCAGACACATTTTTATATTCTTGATCATTTAAAAGTTTATCAATATCGACAAGAGTGATTAAATGGCCACCATCTTTGGCCACACCAATGAGAAAGTTCTGCTCCACTTTGGTTGAAATAGGTGGTCTTCTTTCGATTTGGTCTTCTACGAATTCTTGGACTTTTTCAACGCTATCAACAACTGCAGCTATCGTTCCCCGCTCCGTTTGACATAAGAGAAAGGGCGTCCGTGATCCATTCGACACTTTCTGTTGGAACTTATGCCGAAGATCTATAACGCCAACGATCGCACCACGTACATTCACAACTCCACTAAAAGAAGGGGTCATATTTGGCATCGGTTTCGGGGTTTGAAACTCAAGCACTTCTCGAATCGAAAGCAAGGGACTAGCGAACATTTCACTTCCTATTCTATAAACCAAGAATTTTAATTCACCTTCGTTTGTCATTAAACAACCTCATCAAATTGTGTTCCCTGAATAAAACTTTCGGCCAGTTCCGGGAGATTTATTATCAATCCTGGTTCTCCGGTTCCAAGAATGGTTCCACCGAGAATTCCGCGGCATCCACTTATATTCTCTTCAAGGGGCCTAATCACTACCTGTTGTTGACCCAGTATTCTATCCACCAGAAACCCCACCCTGACGCTCTTGAAAGTGCAAAGCACAACTGACTTGATCGACGAATCTCTCCCTCGATCTAAGGATTTACTGCTATGGCTCAAAAGTCTTTCTAGCTCTACGAGTGGCAATATCGATGAGTTATGGATTACCTTTTCTTTTTCATTTTCAACATCAATGACTTCATCAACATGATTGATCGGTATGACATAAGTTTGAGAACTCAACGAAACTAGCATGCCCTCGATAATATTCACCGAAGTTGGCAGCACAATTGAGAATTTAGTCCCCAAGTTGATCTGACTCTCAATCTCAATTTTTCCGCTTATTTCTTCGAGTGATCGGCGAACTACATCCATTCCCACTCCACGCCCCGAAACATCGGTCAGTTTTTCAGCGGTCGAAAATCCAGGCAAAAAGATCAATTGAAAGCAATCCTTCTCATTCAATTGAGTTGAACTATCAAGAAGCCCTTTTTCGACGGCCTTATTCCTGATTTTCAATGAATCAAGACCTCGGCCATCATCGGAGATTGTAATCAAAACTCCAAAAGTTTCTTGCCTTGCTACAATCTCAATTCTTCCCGGATCCAGTTTGCCTAAAGCCATCCTTTGTTCGCTTGTCTCTATACCATGATCAATCGCATTACGAATGATATGGGTTAAAGGATCCATGATTTTCTCGATAATTGATTTATCCAATTCCACATCGGCCCCAGAAATAAAGACATTTACTTTTTTATCCAGAGCTCCTGAGAGGTCTTGGATATTTCGTTCCAGCCTTTGAAATAGATTTGAGAGGGGCTGCATCCGAAGCCCTAGCGCTCTATCGTAAAGGTCACGAACGAGCTTCTGGCTGAGTTGAAGTGATTTATGCTGAATCTGATTGGTTGGAGATACTTCATTTCTCCCGTGCCATAGGATCGTCTGTTGAATTGAAAGTTCGCCAATCAGTTGTAAGATCTGATCCAATTTTAGGGCTGATATTCGAATCGTCTCATTCGCCGTGGGTAGACTTTTGCTGCGACTTGAAACCTTTTCTGTTGAACTTGATCCTAAAACAACACGAGCGGGCTCAGAAGGAGATATTGATTTTTCAAGATGACATTCTTCGAGGCGATCAAGGCTGGCCTGACAATCAGGAGAGTCAAAATCGGCCGATTGAAGCTTTTTGAGCCAAACAATGAGCACTCCATGACACCCCAGAAGCGCCTTCTGAATTGACGGACTGACCACTAGTTTTCCTTCTTTCAAAAGGTTGATCGAATCCTCAATTTTATGAATATAATTTCCAAAATCAGCGAGGCCGACGGCTCTTGACCCACCTTTAATATTATGGGCAATGCGAAATAACTCTTGAAGGACTCCCTCACTGTGATTTGTGAGAAGATCGAGACAAAGCCGCTCCCATCGATTTAATAAATCGAGCGTTTCATCGCAGAATAAGTTAACTATTTCTTGATCATTTATCATAGCTATAGCATCGGCAAACTACAGCTCAATTTTACTGGACCAAGCGCCAATCTAAAGTTTATTATAAAAACATACACTTTGAATGGCCTAGCCCTCATCTCAATACTTCAGATACTTAAGCCCCTTTAGGGGTTTCGCCCATGTGATATTTGAGAGAATTATGACTTTCCTCCAGTAAAAACTTGGTTTTGACCGCGGCTCGCAATGCTATCGATGATAAATCTCTCATTTCTTTGAGGTAGGAAGATATGTCTGAGGTCGGAGCAAAGAAATCGCCCGCTAATTCGAACAAGAGGTCTAAGTGGGGCTTAAAAATCGAAGACATTTCTTGGGTGCGTGAACTTTCTAACCGCCCACCTGAGTAAATCAAATCAATTTTGGTGGTGCAGTTTAATAGTCCCAAAGCAAGCCTATAAGTCTCATCCACCTTGATATGAAATCGCTCAGTGCGATCGATGTTGCTGCCAAAGAGGTTTGTCAAAGTTTCGAGTAGCATTCGAATTTCAGCCGTTGTACCCATAACTTTATCTGTGCCGGCCTTCATCTTCTCTTGCAGGAACTGCACGATCATCTCAGCCTGAAGTTGAGTTGCGCAGTATCCGAAAAGCACATGGGAAG
This sequence comes from Pseudobdellovibrionaceae bacterium, assembly GCA_044374645.1. Classification (GTDB taxonomy): domain Bacteria; phylum Bdellovibrionota; class Bdellovibrionia; order Bdellovibrionales; family Bdellovibrionaceae; genus CAUJGP01. The sequence goes on from JBILOD010000098.1 coordinate 8,514, forward strand.
TTTGACTTTCAATCATCTTCGAGTTGGCAATGAAGGGTCCTAATAATCCATTTAATGTTTTCAAGGTACTTTGTAACTGATGGGCAACAACGGCTAACGTTGCTCCATCCCTCCCAATTCGATGGGCTGAAATTGACATATTGGTCGCAACTGATTCTACTTTATTTGACAGGTTGGAAATTTTAGCAAGGCAATCCTCTACTCGATTTTTCATTCCTTTCATTTTCTCAATTAAAGATCCATTGCGATAGAGATTATCCAAAGACAATTCTAGCGTATGATAAAGATGAACAATTTCCGAAGGCAGTGCCTTCCCAGGTTGAAAATAAGCACGGATAGGATTGGCTAATAGAGATGCTCGCCTGGACTCCAGTTCGTTTGCAAATGTCACAGCCATGAATTCGATATAGTCATTATAACCCAACTTCTTAATTGATGCATTCAGATGAGCACAAGAATTAATGACACTATTAGAAGCCTCAATCTCTAACATCTCTTGGTAGAGGCGAGCAACTTCCTCTCTAATGCTGAGAGTGGGTTTTAAGCGAATTGAAAAATATCCATCGGCCACGGGGTAAACAGAAGCAAATACCCAATAATACGAGCCATCTTTAGATAGGTTCTTAACATAAGCAGCGATAGGTTCTCCACTCTTGATGGTCTCCCACAGGAGTTTGAACAATCCTTTAGGCATATCAGGGTGACGAACAATATTGTGAGAACTTCCTATAAGCTCATCAACGGTATATCCTGAAATACGAGTAAAGACATCATTTCCAAATTTGATGATGCCCTTTTTGTCGGTCTTTGATATGAACAATTCCTCAATCCCAAATGCGGCTTCTGTGTTCAATGAAACTTTATCCAAAGGATACATCCTCCCATTGGCATTAGGTTAAACATCTTTTCGTTTATCGCCCATGTTTTTCCCCTTTGCTCATGCCTTCTACCCCTAGGTCCAGGCCTAAGCACTCGACCTTGAAACGCACAAAGTGGCAGTCTGGAGCATGGATGAGACTTTGACCACCTGACGGCAGC
>JBILOD010000124.1:0-8883 GCA_044374645.1 Pseudobdellovibrionaceae bacterium
AAAAATAGAGTCTGTTCTCAGTACTGGAAAAAGAGTAGCGTAGTTAAATTTTTCAACTATTAAGGAGCTCGGAAGGGCTTTAGCGGGAACTAATGCGACGATAAGTAACGCCGGATTAAACTACAGGAACGAGCAAAACCAGCAAATATTAAGTGGTCAGGCTCTAGGCCACAGCCCTCAAAGTAAACGTAAGCGTAGCCTGAGCCAAGTTGTAGTGAGATTTGAGGGTGAGAACGACGCCAATTGGACTTTTTCACCGCCTTGCTAAATAAAGCCTGTTCGGAGTTAGCGAAAACAGATTGTCTCGTTTCTTTTTTGCCCATTGTGGTTGCAATTTTTCTCCTTAGCTGCCACCTAAGACTTAAAATTGCGCTTCAATAGCTCAAAAAATTAACTTCGCCACTCTATTTCCGGCAATGCTGAACAGACACTAAATAGATTTTGCTGACAAAGACCCAAATTCAAGGCGGCAAGCTTCAAATTGAACGAGGCGTAGGCAGGACGGGGTTTCCCCTCTGTGAAGGGGTGCCCACGTTGAGAGAGAGAGATGAAGCATAGACAACGCAGAAGGTGACCTATTTCAGCAGAATCTAAATAAAAGTTTTGATTCGGCCAATTAGGATTGCCTTAATATAGTCCGTAACGAAATTTTTTGTGCATAGATGGCGTCGAGATTTTTTGAGCCATTAAGGAAAGAGGACGCAGGACTAGCCAGAGGCGCTAATCCAAGGACGACTAACGAAAATGGATCAAAAAAGATCAAGTCAGGTATGCACAAAAAATTTCGTTACGGACTATATGTGCATAAAGATAGGTCCGAAATGTATGCGACCACGGAGTTCAAGGAAGAGGCACGGAGCCCTCTGGGCATCCCTTCACAGAGGGAACCCTGCCCAGTGTAGGGAGCACACGAGGCGGGGTTTCCCCTCTATGAAGGGGTGTCTCGGATGACGAAGACTCCATACAGGCCTTCCATCGAATCAAATTTTTTTTAAACCTTTAGGTGCCCAATCATTTTTAGATAAATACCTTCTGGGAAGGACATAATAATGGGGTGATCGGGCGAATGTCCACCCGCCACCACGGATGGCATCATTAATGACTGACGAACCTGAGCCTTGCGCAAAATATCGCGAAAATTATCAATTTCCATAAGCCCGGAACAAGAACAAGAAATCACTAGCCCTCTGTGAGCCGTAAGACGAAATGCGTGGGTATTCATTTTTAGGTAAGCATGAGATCCAGTTGGGATGTCCTTTTTCGCCTTAATAAAGGCAGGCGGGTCAGCAATAACAATATCAAACCCACCATCCTGAAATGATTCCAAAGAATTCAGAACATCGGACTGGTGCACATGAACTTGATCTCCACTTTCACAGACTTTCCGCACATTCTCTTCAGCAAAAGCTAATGCTTCTTTAGAAATATCCAGGAGGTGCACCTCTACAGAAACACCCTGAGTTTTCAAATAACGCACCAATTGTGTAGACCAATGGCCGACGTAACAGCAAAGATCTAAAATTCGTACTTTCTTTTGCTTAATTGCTGGTAAACACGATTGCTTTAGATATTCAAGAACTTGAAAAATATTACCTCTTTGATCGAGAAAAAAACCCGTTTTCTGACCACCTTCGAGATCCACCGTCATCCAAACTGGCGCAGAGTGATCCGCAGAATCAATGGCGATTTCGATGGGTCGCAATGGAACCTGTAAGGAATTCATCAGCACTTTTGGCTCTTCAACCTCCATACCTTCAAGCTTTCGGATGTTGACATCATTGCGAATTACAATCGCCATTTTGTTGCGATCATAAACAGAACTCCCACTCGCAAAGGCCTTATCCAGAAGTTGCCCTAAGACTTCCTCAATAATTGGGAATAGATTTTTTTGCATACCAGCCGTTAATAACTGAACAGCAAAGACCACTCCAAACTTGGTAATGTAACGATCAATGATTAAGCCCGGAAGTCCATCCGCTTCACCATAGCAAAGTCGAAAACTCTGCTCCAAACCAGACATAGTTCGTACTTGCCAAGCCCTCATCAAACGGTTCACAAAAAAACTAACGGTCAAAATATCTTTTTCGCTTTCTGTCCAGCTCACCGAACGAAAAGCGATCAATGAATGAGGGTTCCCATATCCTCGAGCCAAGAAGTGACCTTTTTGATCGACAACTTCAACCATATCTCCTGGAGGCAAACCCTTTGGGCTCGAAGTTAATTCGTTTGAAAACACCCAAGGATGGCGCGAGCGAAGTCGACGATCCTCACCTCTTTTAAGTACCCATCTAACCATAATTTTCCTGTCTTGGAGGCCCTATTTGAATTTCAAGGCTAACCAAATCGTGCGCTGAAGCGATGTAAAATTATCATCGGTTATAAAAAGCAAAGTCTTATGTCCACCAATTTCTGGTCCGAAAGTCATTCCTTCAAAATTATCAAGCCCACGACCATCAGGAATTTTATCCTTGATCGTCGCGAAATCAAAAACCAGCTGCTTTGAAAGCCTCTGTGGAACCTTCATTGGCGGCAATGGATCAGGTAGGCTAACGTGAAACAACTTAACGTCATAGTGCACCTGAGTTCCCGATGTATAAACCCCACGTTCGAGAACAAGAACCTCCCTCTCATTCAAGGCAAGAATTTCAGAACAACCCTGTCCCAAAACTATGAACTCAGTGCTTCCGCTGCCAGGAACTTTTTCGAGACCATAGTCCCACTCAGAATCAACACTCCACTTGTTACTGATCCTTTTATAACGAAAAATCTTTGTAAATCCTGGCTGTCCCAACTTCCATTCAGGAAAATCTTGAAGCAAAGGCTGCTCTACGACCATCCACAGATAGCTGCCGCTCGGTGAAAGACTTAATCCCTCTAGAGAGCCATTCGCTCGCACACCTTTTTTTTGCTTTCCAGTGCGCTCAGGCAGTAGACTAGCTGGTAACGGAATTTGCCCCATTAATTTTCCATCGAATGAAAACTCAAACAGCGATGGCATCTCACGGGGCTTTTGATTTAATAGTCCCTCATTACTGACAATTAAAGTATCCCCCAAGGCAGTAATGCCCTCAAGATCAACAACTCGAGTTCGAAAAGGCTTACCTTGGGAGTCTTTAAAAAACAGTGTCTTACTCGGCTGAACCTTAAAATCGGAAGGAGTTAAAGTAACTTCAAAGGCAAATGCTCTGGGCTCACCGTTTTGCCCTTTATCATCGCTCACTGCCCAATAAAAAGCCCCATGCTTGGTCAATCCCGAAAGACCACCAATTTTAGCTTCTTCGAAGGACTTCTCGGTTGAGAGAACCAGAGCGTTTACATATTCAAACTGAGGAAGATTCGCAAAACATATGGTGGAAAAAAACAGAAAGAACGAAACTATCGCTAAAAGGAGCTTTTTAATAAACATAATCGTCCTTTATCGCGCACCCATTTCAGCTTTCATTTGTGCCAATGTGAGCGTGTTTTCAAGGAGGCAGGCTATGGTCATTGGCCCAACCCCACCCGGGACTGGTGTGGCTGCGGAAACCCAACCTTCAAGCTCGGAGAATCGCACGTCTCCAGTCACTCCTTTACCCTGACCCGAACCATGAATTCCAACATCAATCACCACAGCACCTTGTTTAAAATCTTCTCGCCCAAAAAAGTGCCTCTGCCCAGCCGCAACAACAACAATATCCGCCTGTTGAGTGATTTTCGAGGTGTTGGGGGTACGACTATGACAAACTGTAACTGTGCCATCGGCCATTGTTAACAAATAGGCCATCGGTCGCCCTACAATCTGACTCCGACCAACAACGACACAGTTTTTTCCTTTAATTGGAATTTTGTAGTGCTCCAAAATTTTCATGACACCCCAGGGAGTACAAGGGGCCACACGCTGGCGGTTGGCCCATAGATATCCGAGATTAACGGGATGCAATCCATCTGCGTCTTTCATCGGATCAATCGCATCGAGTGCCTTTTCTGCCGACAAATGTTTAGGCAAAGGCATCTGCACCAGAAATGCATCAATAAGGGGGTTTTTATTCATTGTCTCGATAGTCTTGATGAGATCTGCTTCTGTCGCACTTGCCGGTAAGTCCAATTTTTCTGAGTGAAAATTCACCGAAGCGCAGGCCAGTTCTTTATTGCGAACATAGACTTGGCTCGCAGGATCGTCTCCAACGATAATCACACCCAAACCTGGCTTGCGTCCCATTTTTTGTTGAAACAGTAGCGCTTTTTCCGCCACCTGTGTTTTGACCGCCTGAGAAACGATTTTCCCGTCTAAAATTAGCATGGTAGCCCCCAAAATGTGATTTTGTGGAAATAGTTACTGGGGAACTCCAGGCTTTGCAAACAAACATCCAAGTTGACCCGCTTGATCTATTGCATTAATTTCTTTGGATTATTGAATGTCCAATGGAGGAACTATGGCGGATAAAGTAAAGCTCTCGAAAGATGGTAGCTCAATCGATTTCGTACAGTCTGAGAGTGTACCGACTTCAATTAAAAAGTTTCGTCAGAGTCCTGAAATCGAGGGCTTTTACCGATTCATTTATGAGAACGACTTACAAAAAGAGGCTTTTGAAATTTTGGATCGCATCGTGACTGGGCGAAAACAGAAGAAACTCAAAGAAGTTAAAGCCACGGTCGCTGACTCTAAGCCTAAGGACGACAAGTCCGCAAAACTGAAAGCAAAATCCAAATAACGGACTCATTTTGAATTAATCCCTTCTAGATTTCTGTTCGCCGTCGCGCGAACTTTGCTTCCCCCCTTTTTATCCACTATCCAAAAAAGGGGGATTTCTATGAACTCAATTCGCAATCAAAATGGTCAGTCACTGATTGAGTACCTAATCATCGTAGCACTGGTCGCCGTGGCTGCCATTGGTATGGTTAAAACTGTCGGCTACAATGTGTCTGTACACTTCGCCAATATTTCAAAAGCTCTGGCTGGCGATTCCAGTGAGTTAAAACCACATAAAGTTAACACCGTCGATGTTAAAGCCCGTAACCTAGGTGAGTATATGAAAGGTGCTTCGTCCGGTGTCTCCGGTAAGTAATCAAGGAACTTGGTTAAATTGTAGACGGCTTATCGAAAGACAGAATGGGCAAACCCTCATAGAAGCAGCGATCGGAATGCCCCTTCTAATCACCTTATTGATCACTTTCTTGGGCCTTCTCTATCAACAACTCTGGATGCAATTGACCGAGCACCTTTTGCACGAGGCCATTGTTTGTCAAGAAACACTAGGCTCTCAATATTGCCTAACCACCGCCAACATCAAAGCCAACAGATACAATCTCTTCGGTACCATTTTAATACACTCAAGATCGAATGATGAGATAGTCGCGGAGCTTTTTGTTTTTAGGAAACTAGTATGGAAAACCTTAACCATCAAAAAGTATGTTCCTCAACACTGAAACAACAACAGGGTTTTGCATTAGTGAGTCTTGTTTGCCTGATGCCACTTATTCTCGCTGGAATTATTTTTCTGTATATTGGGACCACTCAGATAGAAATAAAATCCGTTGTCGCACAAACTTGCCGGGTTGAGCTTTTAAAGGTGCAAGAACAATCTATACCCTATCTCAAAGCACTGATGGCCCTCAATGCTGTCATTGATATTGTGAAGTTCGGCAAATTCCTGGCCCGACTGGCGAGAATTTTGGTGCTAATCCCGCCTGTGGCCGCAATTGCGAGAACTGTTCTCGCTGTGACAACTGTAGCTGAAGAAATAATTCCTGCCATACAAAAAGGAATTCTGGCCGCACTATGGACCACAATGGAAACAGGGCTTTTCAGAGCCCAAAAGGGTTTAAAAAATATATTGATGGGGTACCAAAACAAAAGTGTGAAGCTGTTAGATCTGAATCTTCAGATGGTCTTTGGGAACTTTGTCCGAGGGCTATCCGTCGAACCGGAGCACCCAAAGAAACAACTGACGAAATATAGGCTAAAGACGGATTTTGAGGAAAAACAAAAATTGTTTTTACATTGGCGATATGAGCTACAAACCAACTCCCAACTGTATGAGTTCGCCCAATGGAAGCAAAAATTTAGCGGCCACTGTGCGGCCACCTTAAAGAAGGAGGAGCCATGGAGTCCTACTCTGTACGCGGACAAGTTCTATTGGAACTTCTTATAACAACTCTATTCTTCGTCTCGCTCACTGGATTTCTATTTCAACACTTAGAATCCCATCAAAAACGAGTTCGCCAGATCTACAAAAAACATGAGGTAAACTATGAAAATCAAAATCCCCTGGCAAAAATACCAAAACGACCTTCTCGATCCAAAAAAGCCAGCTTGGATCATCGTTTCGCTATTGATCATAGGCCTGGTGCTCATGATGTCACGCGGTCAGAGTGACTCAAAAGAATCTGCTTTATCACCTCAATCTGTCAGCCTCGATACATTTGTACCCGCAGGCTTTGTGCTGGTTACACTACAACTCACAAATAGTGAATCCATTGACTCGATGATTGGGGCCTACTGCCAAGTGGACCTTTACTCTGCTACGCCGGACGCCAATTTCCAACCGAGCAAAAGCGCCCTTCCAATTGCTACGCATTTGAGATTGGTGCGATCCCCAAATAATCAAAGTTTGTTTGGAGTACTTGTGCCCGAAGACTCTCGAGCTATCATTCAACAGTTAACCGGACCAGTATTCGCGGTGATTCAAGGGCCCGAGGCCAAGCCTCGTCCCGGCCCGACCTCACAACCTACAGTTCAGCGAAAATCCCGATCGATTAGATATGGAGACCTCTTATGAAATTAGTTTTTAATCAAAACATCATCAGCTATATTTTCGGAATCACACTTTTATGTTGTAGTGGCTGGTGCAAAACGACTGTATTGGTCGCTCATTCGGCTAGCTCACCCGTTGATTTTACTAAGGCTCTCGAAAGTTCAAAAAACCTAATTAGTTTTGCTGACCTCGTCGAAGCAGAGTCCGGAGCTGTCTCCCGCCACTTGATCCAAAACACTCACGAAGCCCCAAACTCAACGACACAGGGAGACCTCATCTATCAAGTCACGTCTGGAATGCTCAGCCCTTTGCGGCGTAATTTACTCATCCAACTATTAACAATTCGAACGAATTTAGGGGACTCTATAGAGTCAACAACGAGGACTTCGGAGCTTGAAATCGCTGCACTTAAAAATGAACCAAAGTTCTATAATGGAACAATAAAGGTGCTCCTTCAATGGATGCGAGCCGATGATCGGATCTATATTAACGGTTTCAGGATTGATGCTTCAGAGGTTGACCAATTACGACTACATAAAGATGTTCATTATCATTTTGGATATATTTCTAACACATATAAGCCCATTTTTCTATGGACCACAGCTGAGGACTTTAAAGGCTTTGCTCCTGAGCCACTAGTTGCCAACTCTTGCGATAAGGCATTGATCACTTTGCATGAGCCAGAAGAATCCTATTTAGGATTTTATGGCCCAAACCAATATTGCCCGCTCACTTCCGGAGGTCGTCCAAATTTGGTGACCACTCCACCAGGAACGGCCCCGCCTCAAACTCCGATGGCTGCTTTTTGGACAAAAAATCAAATTTTGGCCACAGGAGCCGCAAGCCTTTTGATTTTCGGTGTTATAGTGAACGAAGTGACTAAACAGTATGACATAAAGTTTTCGTTTGATTTTTAGTTTTTTGTTCTTTTGAACATTTCATGGGGTACAAAAACGAACGTCAGTGGTTCCATCGGAGGAAAGACGAGTTACACAGTTGCCACCCCATGCCCCATCGGGATGAGAATGAAAAAACCATGGCGAAATCGGTGGCAAAGCAATTCCTTCATGGCATGCCAATTCCAGAGCTTTCTGTGTGTTCGAAAGGGACGGCACCTCGATGGGGCTATCACTTCCAAAATTGATTGGAATTCCACATTCAATGAGTCGCCTCCATGGAAAAGAAAACTTATAAAGTTCACCAAGCTTTTCTTTTAGCCAACGGCTGTCTGAAAGAAAATGACAAGGTTGAAGGTGGCATCGAACTCTGAGGGCTCGCATAAGGCTGATCGTTTCTGGGCGGACCACCTGACAGTGCTCCAGGTTCAAATTTCCTTCTATTCCCCGCTCCTTAAGTCGATGGGCTACGAGAACTACCTGATGAACCGCTTCATCTCCCAGTGTATGAATCGCCACTGGAATATTTTTCTCCCAGCACCGATGCATTATTTCTTCAATTTTTGCTAATTCATAGAGCCGAATTCCGGTGCTGCCATCACTGTATGGCCTACTTAAAAAGGCACCATTGGAACCCAATGCTCCGTCAAAGTAAAATTTGATACCTGCCTGGCGGAGTTGTTGCGCACCGTGGTTTCTGCAAGATTGAACTTCTTGAATGCGAAGCGAGAGATCTTCTGCCCTATCTAAATTAAAGTACATTTCACAAAACAGGTGGAGTTGCCCACTCTCCTCGAGTTCTAAGGCGAATTGCCAGTCGCGTAAACATCCGCCCACGTCACGAATATGGGTGAAACCTGCGTTATGAAAAATCTCCATTCCCTGAACAAGATACTTTTTGATTTCTGTTTCAGTAGGTTTTGGAATCTTTGTTTCAATGATATCTTTAGCCGCATCAACCAATATTCCGGTGGGCTCCCCTTTGGCATCAACTTCGACTCGCCCTCCAGGAATAGGTATTTGCAAACTGTTTTTATTTAAATCCCCTAACTTCATCGCTGCCGAGTTGACCCATAGAGAGTGACCATCGACTCGACTCAATGCCACCGGATTGTTAGGAAATGCTTGATCTAAACTAGTGTAGTGGAGGTCTTTAGCATCAGTCCAAACACTCTGATCCCAGCCGAACCCCAAAATCCACTGACCACGGTTCGGTTTGATTTGGAACGCTCGTTTTTTGAGTTCTTCGAGGG
>JBILOD010000573.1:0-2730 GCA_044374645.1 Pseudobdellovibrionaceae bacterium
GTCGCGAACGACCTTTTGTGCACGCACTGCCGAACTCAGAAAAAAACAAAGTGGATCATGCTGATGACAACAACCTCTCTTTTTATTCTGGACACACAAACCTCGTGTTTGCGGCCTCTGTTGCTACCCACAAGCTCCTCAAACACTTTAACTCCCCCTCATACATCGGCCCAACCTTGATCGGTCTTGCGGGCGCCACAGGGTACTTGCGCATTGCTGCCGACAAACATTATGCTTCGGATGTGTTGGTGGGAGCAACAATGGGAACTCTATTTGCTTACCATTTCACGCAAATCGCCCAATCACAGAGTCTCTTGCTACCAACCCCTTCGGGGTTAATATGGGCTTTTCAATATTAAAAACAAACCCAAAGAACAGACCTTCTCTGAAAATTGCGAACAATTTAACATCGCAGAGGCCAATGGCAAAACCAACGCTATCATTGAAGCCATGCAAACACTTCTTGGCTCCAAGGCGAACCCCTAAATCATAAATCATAGGCCGACTGACTGTACACCCCGAACTGGGGATTATTGATATTTCTTATTAACTGAGTGACAGCGACGATAGGATTATGGATTAATTGAGCCGAGAGGTGCTCATATGCTCTTAGGAATCTTACTTGGTATTCTCCTATGGTTTTTCTTTAAATATGGTTACAACCTTTTATTCACTGTGGATCAGAATGAACGCGCCATTAAAACCGTCTTTGGTAAAGCGAAACGCCTCAACCAAGACATGGAGCCAATACTCCAAGACCAACTGTCTCCCGAAGAGAGACTGCGTTACAAGTACCCCACATTAGAAGTGATCCCTCCTGGAGGCCCCTACATTAAATGGCCTTGGGAGAAAGTCTACAAGGTCTCAATCGCCACGCAAAACGTGAACATGGCTTTTGACCCCGATGCTCCCGAGGCCAATAATGGGGGACGTTATTTAGAGGCAGTGACCAAAGACCAACTCAACACTAATGTCATTGGGCAGATTCGCTATCGAATTTCGGAGCGCAATTTATATGCATATATTTTTGGCATTAAAAATCCACTCTCCCATGTGATGGGATATCTGGTGTCACTGCTCCGCGAACGAATTTCCAATTTTGAAGCGCCGACGGAACACTTAGAATCATCGCCCAGTCAGGAAAAGGACTATGGCGTTTCTATCAATGATTTGCGAAAGAACTTGCGACGTCTTAATGAAGTGATGATGAAAGAGTGTAAATCCTCGGAGGCCCGCTATGGGGTTATTCTGGATGCCTCACTGATTACGGCCATTGATCCCCCGTCAGAAGTGGAAGCTGCAATGGCGGCTATCAACACTGCACACAACGAGGTCTCTTCCGATATCAGCTTGGCACGGGCCCATGCTGATCAAACGATCGTACAATCAAAACGCGCGGTCGAAATTGAGACCCTCAAGGCTGAAGCGGAAGCTGAGCCACTCAAACAACTGGCAGCCCAATTACTACTCCTCAAAAAGAGTGGCCAATCAGCCCTTCCTATTTATCGTCGCAATATTCGCATGAATCTTTTTAAAAACGCCAAAAGAATCTACCGTGAGGTGAAAAATGACTGAACTCTATGAGCTTTACCCCACTCTATCCGTCGCATTTTTAACGTTTATTATTTTATCGGTGGGTTTTTCAACATTTATTGGCCTTCTGGAGTTTTTCTGTTTTTTCACCATCGTCCGTGAACAAACAGCCCATGTTTATACACTCTTTGGAAATGTCGATCTTGTGCTGGATGCCCCTGGCCTCCACTTTCTGTGGCCAAGGCTGACATGGAAGGCGTTTCTCACTCGATGGCTCGGACGAGTTTACGTGGTCGATTTGCGCACCGATCAAGCTTACCTCCGCAGTCTTGCCGTCAATTCTGAAGAAGGCGCTCCCATGGGTGTGGGCGTATGGTACGAGATGTCCATCTCTGATCCTGTGGCCTATATCTTTAAGAATTCCAATCCTAAATCCTCTCTCTCCACCAGCGTGAGCAACTCCACCGTCAAGTGTCTGAGTAATTTGCCACTCACCAAAATGCTCACTGATCGCCACACTATGAGCCGCTCGGTGCGTCTTGAAGTCCATGATGAAGCCAATGAATGGGGTTTTACAATAGGTTCTGTTTATATTCGTAAGGTTCATTTTCGAGACTCTGAAATGATCAAACAAATTGAGAGCAAGGTCGTGAATCGCCTGCGACAATTCACCTCGGCGATCAAACAGGATGGTTCGAACCAAGTGAACATTATTACGAGCAGCGCCGAGAAAGAAGCCGCTATTGAATTTGCGAAAGCCGGGGCTGTACGCCCTCGGATTGTTGGCCAAGTTCTAGAAGAGATCAGTCACGACAAAGAAATTTGCGAGGCCCTTTTTGATATTCTGGAGACCCAGAAAATGATCGAAAGTAGTGCCCCCATTACTTTGTTGCCGGCCCAGAATTTGCGGTCTTACTTATACTCAGCCCAAGATAGCGCCACCTCATAGAACTGCGGAATGGGAGTACCTATGGATTTAAGAGGATTATTCGTTGTTGCCAGTTTATTTGGACTTTTTGTTACGGTCATTTTTGGATTAGGTTCGGCACTCGGCCCGCTCCTGATAGCCTTTGCGTTGGCCTACCTACTGTTTCCGGTCATTCGTAAAATTGAACACCTCGGCATGAAAAGGCACTATACCGTTGTGATGCTCTTTGGAATACTCACTTTTTTTTCAGTTCTCATTCTGGCGCTTGG
>JBILOD010000099.1:0-9520 GCA_044374645.1 Pseudobdellovibrionaceae bacterium
TCACGTTTATGGCGGGTGCGATGTTGTTGAACTCGTGTCACCCTATTGACCCGGCTCTTAAGAAAGAACCGATGAGCGTGAGAATTGATGGACTCCGGTTGTACGCCGAAGGACCCAATTGTTGGAATGGGGCCCTTCTTAAGAGTGGTTTGATTCGTGCTGTCCGATTTGTACCTAAAGGGGAGTATTGGTTTTGGATGAATTCTGCCTATTGCAGAAAGCTGGGGCCCTCTGAAAAGCCTAAAAAAGGCGATTTAGGATCGCTTTTTTGGCCAGGGCAAGGCCATTACCACAGTTTTGTTTATATGGATGAAGATTGGGTGTTTTCAAAAAACAGTCCTGATCCCAAATATCCCTACAAGGTTCAGGCCTTTGACGAAATGTTCAATGCAGACTACCGGGCCACAGCTCGTGGCTGTTGGAAAGAGGCTAACGGTAACTACCATTCTTCAGCAAATCGTTCTTCAAAGTGCGTATTTGATATGAAATTTCACCGCTGTCGTGCCGTTGAGGTCGATTTTTATCGGAACAATAAGCAGCTATCCCGCTGGGATGATCAAGTGCGTCCACTTGAAGATCGCGTCTTCTCCTGGGTGGCCGGGGAAGCGGAGCTGACACTTGAGGATTACGAGGAAACTGTTCTAGCACTGAATCGACTTTGGCAAGAGGTTAAAAGAACGCAAAAACAAAATTCCAAAAAACGACTAAGGTTCAAGTTGGAGGCTATGGAGTATCGCCTTTTGGGTTTGATCCTCGCAGACATTAAAATAGGTAGCCTAAGTCCGCGCCTTTATCCAATCCTTCAGGAAGCCTATCGAATCCAAGAGCTAAAGAAACAGGGTGTGCCAAAGTAGGGGTAATGGAATCTGAGTTTTTATTGACCTTAACGGGTGATAAGGCTATCCCCTAGCCCATGTTTTCAGGAATTATTGAAGCTACGGAACCCATTGTATCCTCGCGGTCTTTAGATCATGCACACGAAATCTTTATTCGTCGTCCAACTCATTTCAATGACCTGAAAATCGGCGATAGTATTGCTGTCAATGGTGTGTGTCTGACGGTTGAGGCTTTTGATGTTGAAACGGTGAAGTTCACTTTGGGTAGTGAAACGCTCACAGTTTTAGGACCTGCCTTCAAGCAATGGTTACACCGTCCTGTCAATTTAGAGCGCTCTCTGACTTTCGGTGCTCGAGTGCATGGTCATTTAGTCACTGGTCACGTGGAAGCGATGGCTCCCGTTCTCAAGAGTGAACCCTTGGGAGATAATTGGATGCTGACAGTAGGATTATCTGAAGGCCTTCGTAAGTTTTGTTGGCCGAAGGGCAGTGTGGCACTGAATGGTGTGAGCCTGACGGTGAATGCGATTGCGAATATCGATCATCATCAAAGTGCCGTTGAAGTTTGTTTGATCCCTGAAACCCAAAAGCGCACTAATTTATCGCAGATTAAAGTTGGCGATCTGATCTGTTTTGAATCGGATTCCTTTGCGAAAGCCGTGGCCCATGCCGTTGAACAGTCACTTCAAAGTGGCCTTTTAAAGTCTGGAGGACAAAATGTTTAATTCGAGTGAAGAACTCATTGAGGATATTCGCCAGGGTAAAATGGTGATTTTAGTCGATGACGAAGATCGTGAAAACGAAGGGGACATTGTCTGTGCAGCCGATTTTATCACACCAACCATGATAAATTTTATGGCCAGTGAGGCGCGAGGTCTTATTTGTTTGGCCTTGGCCAAAGATCAAATTCAGCGACTACAGTTGCCTCTCATGGTGCGTGATGATGAAAACTATAGCCCTAACAAAACAGCCTTCACGGTCAGCATCGAGGCGGCGCATGGGGTATCCACTGGAATTTCTGCTGCGGATCGTGCGCACACTATTCGTGTGGCATCGAATCGTAATGCCAAGCCCAGTGATATTCATACGCCTGGGCACGTATTTCCTATTCGGGCTCAAGAGGGCGGTGTTTTAAGACGGGCCGGTCATACCGAGGGCAGCGTGGATTTGGCGCGACTAGCAGGGCTATCATCAGCAGCAGTGATTTGTGAGGTTATGAACGCGGACGGCACGATGGCCCGTGTTCCTGATTTGAAGAAGTTTGCCGAAAAGCACGGTCTTAAGATCGGTACGATTGTTGACCTTATTGAATACCGCTTGGCCAATGAGTCCTTGGTTGATGAAGTGGGTGAGCCAGTAGAGTTGCCAGGTCAAAATTTAAAGTTGCGGACCTTTCGTTCAAATATCGATGGCACGGAACACATTGTTCTGCAAAAGGGTGAAATCAGGCCTGATCGCCCAACAACCGTTCGTGTTCATGTCGAGAGCGCCTTACGTGACTCCCTTTCAACATTGGCCTACCAAGAAACAACTTTGGCGGTGGCTCGTCGTAAAATCATGGAAGCCGAGGCTGGTGTTATCGTGCTGTTAAGAGGAGTTGAGGGCCCTAAGAATAAGGGTGTGGAGTCTGAAGTTAAGGCTTTACTGGGTGTGACAGATCGATTGGTGAATATGGATGGGCGCGACTATGGAATCGGTGCTCAAATTCTTCGCAACATAGGTGTGCATCAAATTAAATTGCTCTCTCGTCGCCCCGACAAAAAAGTGGGGCTTAAGGCTTACGGATTAGAGATCGTCGACGTCGACGTACTCTAGATTATTGCTGATGAGGACACGTCCTAAACGGTCAAAGTACGTTTAGGAGCAGTGTCAGGTTTATTGTTCTTGGCAGCCCGTGGTACTCGCCCCACTTATTAGCGTTTTACTCGACATCTCAGTGTGGATTTTGATATGAATTAACTTCCGAAGTCCTTTAATTTACACTGGGAGCGTTCATGCTAATTGGAGTTGTAACCGCAAAATTCAACAGTGAAATCACCTTCGAATTAGAGCGAGGCGCCATTCGCGCCCTTAAGGAGGGTGGTTTTACCGATCATCAGATTTGGGCTATTCGAGTTCCTGGTGCTGTCGAGATTCCGTTAGCGGCTAAAGCGTTGTTTAATCAAGGCTGTGATGCGGTTGTAACCCTTGGAGCCGTTATTCGAGGAGAAACAGCTCACTTCGATTACGTTTGTCAAAGTGTCGAGCGAGGCGTGACTCAACTTATGTTGGAAGTGGGCAAGCCTATTGGATTTGGTGTCTTGACCACGGAAAATGAAGATCAGGCCTTTGCTCGCACCATTGGCCACCACGGCAACAAAGGGGCTGAAGCGGCTGTGACCGCTTTAGAAATGCTCGAGCTCATGGGACAAATTAAAAAGGGTCCTCCGCACAAGTCGAAGAGATCGGTCCAGTCGAAGTCGTCAGTCCCCGGTAAAAACCGTGGGCCAAAGGCCAGCCCAAAACTCCAGCGCCCTAAAAAAACTTCGAGTTCCAGTAAAGCCACTCAGAAAGCAAAAAGTCGCAAGTGATGCTGGATAACGACTTGCAGGATCAGGAGCCGGCAGTACCAGGCCCCGGTGAGTTTAAAAAACGCCGACGCGAGATGCTGTTTGTCGTGCTGATTTCATTTTTATTCTTGTTGTTAACCTGGTTCCAGATTCGTTTATTTGGAATAAGCCAAGAGTTGCCATTTGTGCACTCCATCTTTTTCTTTGGCTTGGTCAACTTCAATATCATTCTCTTACTGTTGTTATTGTTTTTGATTTTTCGAAATGTCGTAAAAGTTTTTGTGGAGCGACGAGGGCGAATCATTGGAAGCAGTCTTAAAGCGAAACTTATTGCAGCTTTTGTCGCCTTTAGTTTTATTCCAACCGTCTTAATGTTTCTGATCTCAGTGTTTTACATTAACTCCAGTTTTGATAAGTGGTTCAGTGTAAAAATGGCGGGCGTTTTGAAAAGCTCATTGGAAGTAACCAACGCCTATTATTTTAATGCCAAAAAGAGAAACTACCACTTTGCCAATGAGATCGCTCATCAAGTGATTCGGTTGTCTTCTCCACGGCAAATCAAAGAGCGCCTCAAAGAGTTACGTTCAGTTTTTAGTTTAGATGCGGTGGAATTTTACCCTTCGCTTTTTGATGATCGCATTGTTTCGGTTTCAGAAGATCAGTCGATTGCGCGCCTGCCGGTGTTGTCACTGGAATTTTTGCAGAAGGGTATCAAGAATCGGGTTGAAGCCAGCACCATTCACCAATTTGGCGAAGGGAACTTAGTAAGGGTGATTGTGCCAGTGGATGACAAATCCAATCGGGGTGCAATTGTGGTTTCGAGCTATGTTCCTCTTTCTCTGATTTCTAAGATGAACGATATTTCCTCGGCTTACGAAGATTTTCGCGATGTCAATCCGCTCGAGTATCCACTTAAATCAATTTACACCATCATTTTGTTTTTCATGACCCTGGTCATTCTTCTGGCCGCCACTTGGTTTGGATTTTATCTCGCCAAGCAGTTATCCATTCCACTTGTTTTAGTAGGGCGGGCGACGCGCCGAGTGGCTGATGGAGATTATTCAGAAGTGACGGTGCAGTCGGGCTCTGAGGAAATCACAGAGTTGGTTAAGAGTTTTAACTTAATGACCCATAACTTAGCCAAATCAGAACGTGAGGTCAGTGAGGCCCAGGAACATCTTGAGGTGACCCTTGAGAATTTAGATAAGCACTCGCGTTACGTCGAAGTGGTACTAGCCAACGTAAGTACGGGCGTGCTTTCGGTCGATCATGAAGGCCTCGTGACGACCATCAATCGTAAAGCATCTCAGCTTTTGAATATTGATCCTGCTAAGTATGTGGGGCATCCTGTTAAAGATTTGTTTAGTCGAGAGAATTACAAAACCATTCTTGATATCCTGAAATTGATGCAAGAACGCAGTGTTGATAGTATGCAAAAAGAAGTGGCTATTAACGTGAACGGGCAGACTATTCCACTTCAGGTGACCTTAAGTTCATTGCGGGATGACCGTGGTATTGAGGTGGGTCGAATTTTGGTGTTTGATGATTTGACGCCGATTGTGAACGCACAGCGAGCGGCGGCTTGGACAGAAGTGGCTCGGCGAATTGCCCATGAAATTAAGAATCCACTCACACCGATCAAGCTTTCGGCCGAGCGCTTGCAGCGCAAGTTTGGGTCTCAGGTGGCAGATACGGCATTCTCTGATTGCACAACCATGATCATCAAGCAAACCGATGAATTACGTCGTCTTGTGAATGAATTCAGTCAGTTTGCGAGGCTTCCAGAAGCGCGCAAAATTATGGGGAATTTAAACCAAATCATAGAAGAGTCTTTAGTGCTTTATCGCTCCGCTCATAGTCAGCATCACATTGAGTTTAAGGCCGATCCCGAATTGCCAGAGTTCAAGTTTGATCCTGAGCAAATAAAGCGAGTGATAGGCAATCTTGTGGATAACGGCCTGCAGGCCCTTGCGGCAGGGCAAAAAGGGTTTGTTCAAGTTGAAACTAAATTTCATCGCACGCTTAAACTGGTCACTTTGACGGTGAGTGATAATGGTCAAGGAATCGCACCAGAAGACCGACAACGTGTTTTTGAACCTTATTATTCCACTAAAGATGGTGGAACAGGGTTGGGGCTTCCGATTGTTAAAAGGATAGTAGAAGATCATGATGGTTTTATTCGCGCGACAGGCAATGATCCTAACGGGACCAAGATGGTCATTGAGTTGCCGGTGATCACTGCAGGAAGAATTTAGGAGAAGATAAAGGTAAATTATGGATATTTCAGAAAAAGCAAAAGTGTTAATAGTGGATGATGAGGGCCCAATTCGCCAGGTTTTGTCAGCAACATTGGAAGACGAGGGTTACGAGGTTAAAACGGCAGATAATGGCGAAGCCGGTCTTGCAATGATGCGGGAGTTTCAGCCGGGAGTAGTGCTTTTGGATATTTGGATGCCCGGACGCTTGGATGGTATTGCCGTGCTCAGTGAAGCACGTAAAGAGTTTCCGCACATTGATATCGTCATGATGTCAGGTCACGGGACGATCGAGACGGCGGTGCGCGCCACACGCTTGGGCGCCTGGGATTTTATTGAGAAGCCATTATCGATGGATAAAATCATTGTCACTCTACAAAATTTGTTGGCTTACCGGAGTGAGAAAAACGAAAAGCTATTACTGCTCAATCGACTTCGTAAAAATATTGCGATTTTGGGAGAGTCGTCAGCCATGGTTACCTTAAAAGAACAAATTGCTAAGGTCGCACCAACGGAAAATTGGGTTCTTGTCTTTGGTGAATTGGGTTCTGGTAAAGAACTGGTTGCTCAAAATTTGCATTATTTGAGTTCACGGGCAGGTCGAGTTCTGGTGGAGTTTTCAGTCAATGCCATCTCGCCGGAGTTGATGGATGCAGAGTTGTTTGGGTATGAAAAAGGTTATTTCCCAGGGGCCGATAAACTCCGGAGAGGCCGTCTCGAGCTAGCCAATCATGGGACTCTATATATCGATGAGGTGGCTGACTTATCGCCAGAGGCACAATCCCATTTATTAAAATTCATACAAGAGAAGTCATTGTGTCGTTTGGGTAGTGACGAGAAAATCGAAGTCGATGTGCGCATCATTGCAGCCACCAGTAAAAATCTGGAAGAAGAGGTTCGCCAAGGGCGTTGGAGTCGCGAACTTTTTGAACGTCTGTCGGGAGTGATGTTAACAATACCGCCACTTCGGGAGCGCGCCGGTGATGTACCGGGTTTGTTAAGCCATTTTGCCGATCAGTTTGTGCGCGAAGGAAAGACTCTTCGCAAAGCCATCAGCGCAGCGGCTCTTAAGTGTTTGCAGGAATACCAATGGCCAGGGAACGTGAGCGAGCTTAAAAACTTTGTTGAACGGGTTTATATCCTCACTCCGGGCGAGTTTGTGGATGTCCATGATCTCCGTTTTGCGGGGCTTATGGTGCCAGTGTCCAGTATGCCTACGAGCCCTTTGTCTGCCGATGAAGCGGGAACATTTCGTGAAGCGCGCGCTGAATTTGAAAAGCAGTATTTGATTCGCAAAATCAACGAAAACAACGGCAATATCACTCGTACCGCTGAGACGATTGGTCTTGAACGCAGTTATTTACACAGAAAAATTAAGTCTTACGGAATTGATGTAAAAGGAGAATAGTTTATGAAATGGTCACAATGCCACATTTATACTTTGAAGGAAGCCCCAGCTGATGCCGAAATCATCAGTCATAAATTACTTGTACGTGGTGGTTATTTAAAGAAACTCGCTCCTGGCATCTACACCTATAGTCATTTGTTGCTGAAATCGATCCGAAAGTTTGAGGCGATTATTCGTGAAGAGCTGGATAAGAGGGGTTGTACAGAAGTTCTGATGCCAGTGGTTCATCCGGCGGCGATCTGGGAAGAGACTGGGCGCTGGGCTGAAATGGGCGCTGGGCTTTTAAAATTTCAAAATCGTAACCAACATTGGTTTTGTTTAGCGGCGACCCATGAAGAAGCCGTTACCGATTATGTTCGCCATGATCTTAAAAGCTATCGTGATTTGCCTCGGAATATTTACCAAATGCAAACAAAGTATCGTGATGAAATCCGTCCTCGTTTTGGTTTAATGCGTGGTCGTGAGTTTATTATGAAGGACGCATATAGTTTTGATGCCGATCAAGAAAGTGCACTTAAGTCTTATGACTTGATGTACGAAGCCTATAAGACGATTTTTAGTCGCTTGGGTTTGGATTTTCGCATTGTCCAGGCAGACGCCGGAAACATTGGTGGCAGCCAGACGCACGAGTTCCAACTTTTAGCAGACGCCGGTGAAGACGCTTTGTTGGTGAGCACTGAGTCTGATTTTGCGGCCAACGTTGAAGTGGCACCCGCCATCGATCCCGATACGGTTCTTGTCTCTAAGGATCAACCATTTGCGTTGGAGAAATTTGCCACTCCCGGATTAAAGACTATTCAACAATTGTCTGATGCTCTGAAAATTCCAGCTCAGGGGCTTGTGAAAACATTATTCTTTTCCGGAAATGAAGGATTTGATCCTAAAGATAAGAGCCTTAAGCCTTTTGCGATTTTATTGAGAGGCAGTGATGAAGTGAATCCAGTGAAAGTGAAAAATCTGTTGGGTTTGGTCAACCCACCAATGATGTTGACGGATGAAGAAGTCAAAGAGGTCACTGGTGCATGGCCTGGAAGCTGCGGTCCTGTTGGTTTAAATATTCCAATCTATATGGATAATGGCGTCACTAAACTGGTGAACTTTATTGTGGGTGCCAATGAAGATGGTTTTCACTTGAAAAATGTGAACGAAGGTCGCGATTTCAAAGCCACTAAAGTTGCGGATTTACGTATGGCTAAGGAAGGGGACAAATGTCCTTCAGGGCGTGGAACCTTGAAGTCCTATCGGGGTATCGAAGTAGGGCATGTATTTTATCTTGGTACGAAATACTCGCAGAAAATGCAGGCAACCTTTCTTGATAAAAACGGGAAGGCTCAACCTCTTGAAATGGGATGCTACGGCATCGGCGTGACTCGCACCGTTCAGGCTGCGATCGAGCAGAGTTATGATGCGGATGGCATTATTTGGCCAGTCAGCATTGCGCCATTTCATGTGCATGTTTGCGCCCTAGATGTGAAGAGCGAAAAAGTGATGGCGTTGGTTCAACAGTTAGAAGCAACCTTTGCTGAGATGGCCATTGAAGTGCTCGTTGATGATCGTGATGAGCGTCCTGGTGTGAAATTTAAAGATGCCGATCTACTGGGTATGCCATTGCGAATCAACATTGGTACTCGAGGCCTAGAGGCCGGGGAAATCGAAATCGTTGAACGCAAAGGTAAAGTTGTTCACAAAGTGTCTCCTGACAAAATCGCAGAGACTGTTAAATCCTTACTTAAAGGAAAATAAGATGGCGACGTGCGCACCACTGAAAAATCCGCTGATCTTAGCACTTGATATTGATGACGAAGTCAGGGCATGGGAGCTCGTTGAGCAAACGGCTGACCTTGTTGGAGGCATCAAAATTGGTCCACGTTTGATGTTACGCTATGGACCTCAGTTTTTGCAAAGAGTGGCTGCTAAAGCACCAGTGTTTCTCGATATGAAGTTTTTCGATATTCCGTCGACCATGGTTTCGGCGGTCCGATCGGCCTTTGATATTGGTGCCTGTCTTGTGACGGTTCATGCGCAGGCCGGGATTGAAGCCCTTACTCAACTAGCCAAGCTTGAAGAAGAGTATCGTAAAACCAAAGATGTAAAGATTCTGGCGGTGACCATCTTAACGAGTTTCGATCAGAAAACTTTACCGGGCATAGTGAAAGAACAAACCATTGAGCAACATGTTGAACAGTTAGCGCGGTTGGTGGTTCAGTCTGGTTTGAATGGGATTGTTTGTAGTCCTCACGAATTAGAGGCATTGAAGAAATACAATGATCTTTATTTAGTGACACCTGGTATTCGGACAGAGGTTAAGCCTGGAGAAGATCAGAAGCGTGTTATGGGGCCGAAGCAGGCCCTAGAGGCAGGGGCGAAGGCCTTGGTGATTGGACGTCCCATCCTGGAAGCGTCTTCACCATTATCCAAGTGCCAACAAATTCTCGCCGACCTATAGGTGAGAGTCGTTTTGTTTATTTAGGC
>JBILOD010000100.1:0-9509 GCA_044374645.1 Pseudobdellovibrionaceae bacterium
GGAGTGCTCGACATGAAGCCGTATAGGTTTCACCCTGCTCGCACTTAGCCGATAAATTCTCTTTACAAGAGATAGAGCAGCCAGGAGCAGTTACTTCTCCGCCATTAAGACAAGAGATTGTTATCGATTCCACCGAGCATGAGGTGCTATTTCCGTCGATGAATCCAGCCCAATTAAAATTTTCCTGTGCATTAGCTCCAATTGAAATTAGGCCAATTGCAATTACTGCGAGTAGTTTCATATGGTGTCTCTCCCGTGTATTTTTCAAAATGGTATCTTGGAGGAACTCCGATTGTGGCACCTAACCTGCAATCTCTGATTTAAATGAAATCTATTTTTGGTCTAAAACTATTTCCAGGGGCTCTTCTGTCGATCTTATTGACAGGGATCGGCATAAATGGGGCCCACGCTAGCCTTTGCGCACTTTACTTGAATACTCCGACTCAGGAGTTACGCACTAAGATCAGTAAACCTAGTTTACTCCGGTGGCTGGAGACCTATAGAACGAATCCAGAGTTCGGTGTTCGCCCGGCTCGTAGCTTTGTTCAAAATCACGTTCTTTGGGTTCTTCGGCTTTTTACAGTTTAAAGCGTCTTTGCACCATTCGCTCACTACCTTGATACCCCCGCTCCGCGAGCCACTCGCAAAAGCACTTGCTCCCCCGATGAAAAACTTTTTGACACTTTCAGAATTTGGGCCGGTCTCTCGCGAAGCCGCACTTCGCTGGGATGAAAAAGAAACTCCTCCACACAAAGACCACACTTTCTCTGCAATCAAGCAGATTGGGTGGCAACTCTTATTTGGCGGTTTACAATTGGCAGACAATTCGATATGAAAGGAAGAAATTTAAACTCTAATTTCTATTTTGAAATGTCGCTCTTTAGACCAGGTAAAAGTTTTTGGTGGAAGTAATGGCTAAGAAAAAATTATTAACTCATCCATGGAGACTTTGTCCTTATGGTGAGCATTGGGTTAAAACACATTCAATGAGAGTGCCCCCTAGCAAAACATATCCTGGCGGATATACTACTATTCGTCATGAACATTGTGCGCGCAATCCATCAGGCAAAGATCAGCTCTATCCAGATGAAATTTTGGAAATGTCAGAAAAACATTTTAATGATATCAAACAGCAGCCTTGTTCCTTGGAACTTGGTTTTAAAGACACCGGAAATCAATTTGATCATTTGATTGCTGGATGGACTCAGTATTGGAACGATATCTTTAAGCCTAAAGCTCTTCTCACTCCTAATATAGTTAAAGCTCTTATTGCATCAGAATCAGGATTTAACCCCAATAGACTTGCAAATAAGAAAAATTCAAATAGTGCTCGCGGTCTTATGCAAGTGTTAAATACAACACGAAAGGCGTTGGGTGACGAAAAAGGTGATCTCAAAGATCATTACCTCACAATTACAAAAACTGACTTGAATGATCCAAGCATCAATATTTGCTCTGGCATACGCTGGCTCTTTGAAAAACAAAGGTTAGCTTCAGCTTATTTAGAAAGAGATTCTACATGGGAAGAAGCAATTAAAAACTACAAGGGTAAATTAAAAAAACCTTCAAATGATCCTGAAACAACAAAACAGATGAAGATTTTTAACGAATACCTGAGAAAGTTAAACAATTGTGAAAAGAAATAATAATATACTTTTATTTTTACTTCTTGCTGTATGGGTTGTGTTTTTTAACTCAGATTTATGGGCTAAGGATTCCTTAGTTCATCATAAACAAATTAACAATTATCAAATTTCCATTCTTAAAGATCGAGAAAGAGATTTAGAAAAGGTCCTTATAAAAAAAGGAGAAACCATCCTTTTTCATGAAGAAGGAGTTGGAGAACATTTTTACTTCGGTAATAATTTTGATGATGATTTAAATAGTAAACATATTTATTCAGGACATTCGTTAACTAACAAAGGAATTCCTAATTTACTCATTTCTCAATGGACAGGCGGCGCCCATTGCTGCCATTTTTTATATATTTTTGAATTAGGACAAAATTTTAAACTCATCGGCAAAATAGACGCTGGCAGCTCGAATATAAAAATAACAGATTTAGATCATGACAATTCTCCAGAAATTATATTTTGGGACGGAGCTATTGATTACCAATTTGCAAGCTTCGCTCATTCACCCAAAGGGAAAATTATTTTAAAATTTCAAAATGGCTCATATAGTTTAGCAACTCGATTGATGGAAAAACCATTGCCCAGTCAAAAAGAATTCGAAGCACTTAAAAGAAAATCCTTAACACAATTTATTGCTCATGAGACAGATTCTGAACTTCCATATACTTTTTTGGAAGTTATGATGAATTTAAGTTATTCAGGCCACTTTGACGAAGCTCTGAAATTTGCTGATGCGATTTGGCCCAAAACTAAAGACGGGTTAGATAAATTTAAAGCTGATTTTTCTCTTTCATTAAAAGAAAGTAAATTTTGGAAAGATTTTTAAATAAAAATGACTGATGCAAACTCGGCGGCATTTGAAATAGTTTGATGAAACACAATTCAACCAGTGCGGGTCGCTTTGGCCATCCCCTTATTATTCATTTTCAAAAGCTTATCCCTGAGGAATGAAAGGTCTCCAACCAGATGGACACAGCGCCGCTCAATGGCCTCACGAGGCATTCCAAACACGACACAGGACTGTTCACTTTGAACCAAATTCAACGATCTACCACTCGCAAATAAAGCTTCCATCCCAAGAGCTCCGTCTTGGCCCATACCAGTGAGCAAAAAAGCAAGGCAAGAGGCTTTTATTCGAGCAGCCGATTCGAACAATCGATCCACGCTTGGCCTGTGACCATGCTCGGGATCCATATTGCTATGTCTCAAAACTAATTTCGAATCCGAACGATCCACTTCTACATGATAATCGCCATGTGCCATATAGATTACGTTATCTTGAAGTTCCACGCCAGGCTCTATTCCAGCAACCTTTTTCTTTGTCACGCGCTCCAAAGTCCTTGCAAAATGAGGTGCAAAAAAAGAATTCATATGCTGAACAATAACAATCGGCGGCGTATTTTCACAGCTTTCCGACAAGAGTTCCCATATGGCGGAAGGCCCACCGGTGCTAGCGCCGATCACTATAAGCTCTGGGATCAGCGTCTCAATCAATGAGTCCGTTTGGGGAGGCGAAATGAATAATTTCGATCGATGAATGTAGCTACGCCCCTTGAACTCACTCTCCGGTGCCCCCAAAACTTCTTTGTTTGTCAAAGCCAACACCACCCTTTGAAAGTGTTTTGGATTAATGCTGAGCTCTTTTTTCTCAATATACTCTTGAGCCCCACTTTCAAAAGCCCCAAACACTGAGGCCGCTTCCTCTTGAGTTTTTCCGCTCAAAATTACGACCGGAACATTGTATCCTCGAGATCGAACCTCCCGAAGCCAAACAATCCCATTTTTATTTGGCAAATTGAGATCAAGGGTCACAATTCGGATCCGGCGTTCCATTAGGATTTGGGTCGCAGCATCGGCATTTGCTGCTTCGAAAACAACAAATCCTAATTTTACCAATGAAGCTTTGACGGCCAGACGAACAACAGCCACATCGTCGATCACTAGAGCTGCTGGCGCCCCCACTTCAGTGGTTTTTCTCTTACGCTTTAGATAGTAACTTTGGCCCTTCGAATCTAATTCCGGAAACTGCTCAAAAAGTGTTTCAGCATGAGCCAAGAACAAGCCACCTTGCTCTTTGAGATTCTCTATTAGATTTTGAATCACGGACCTAACTTTTGCCGGAGCAAAATAGATCAATACGTTTCGGCAAAAAATTAAATCAAATTGAGACTCACCCTTTAAAGAGTCCATTAGATTGTGGACTCTAAATTGACAACGATCTAAAATTGAGTTGGTCAATGTGAAATAGCCTGACCATCGACCTTCCCCAACCAGTAACCAGCTCTTGAATTGATCGGAAATCAAATTCATTTCGGCCTTAGGAAAAACAGCTCTTTTAGCTTTTTCGATGCAAAGCACATCAATGTCGGTACCAAGTATTTGGTATTCGAGCTTAGGATACTTCACTTTAAATCGTTCAAAAATCAAACCAATAGAATACACTTCTTGTCCAGTGGAACATGCGGCAGACCAAACTCTAAAATTGTTTTGCCCCTCTTGAACCTTTGCCTCGATAAAACTTCCTAGGAGATCAAACTGACCATTTTCTCGAAACCATGATGTCGTATGAACTGTCACCAAAGACACAAATTCTTGAAAGGCTCTCTCGTCTTTATGAATAGAATTCAAAAATTCGTTGAAGGTCATATTTTTGGTCCTTAAATGAGCCTCAATACCTGACTGAAAGAGATTACGCCGCACCATCTCACCATGATTGGTTCCAATGATTCGTTCGATGAGTGAATACAAAATAGTTTTTTCTAATCGACTCAAAATATTCACTGAGGCGACTCCAATTGTTTCCGAATCTCTTGAAGAGACGCACTCAGTAAACTGAGTGATTGATACATCATAATGAGCTCCTTGTTGCCATCGACCATCTTGGCATTCATAAAGAAGCTTTCGGTACGTGCCAGTGCCTCATAGGCCTCTGTATCTCCAAACACAGCGACCGCGCTCTTAAGAGCATGGATACCTTCATAAATAGATTTACTATCTTCTCGGCGCCTAGCATTTTCTATCTCTTTCAAGATTCGATCCTGATCCAACATGAATGTTCGAATTATTTCACAAATCAGCACGTAATCCTCTTCAAAACTATCCTTCAAAAATGTCAAAATTTGCAACTTCATGATCCCACCTTTTGAGTTTGAATTTCCCAATGAAGTATCTGATTGAGCACTTTAAGGATTGTTTGCTTTCGGTAGGGTTTTCCGATGAAAGCCTCAATATTTAGATCGATACATTTTTTCTCGATCTCGGAGTCATAGGTTGCTGAACAACAAACAATAGGAGTTTTTACTCCCATCGATCGCAATTGACTTGACGTTTCAAAACCATCCATCTGCGGCATCATCAGATCCATGAAGACTAAATCGACAGGTTCCAATTGGCTCGTGATAACCTGAATGGCTTCACTCCCTGATGATACTTCTATGGCACGTACTCCAAGATTTTGAAGGACTTTTACTAGCGTTAGCCGATTAATCGAAACATCATCCACCACTAACACAAAGGGCTTGTGCCCATTAGAATCGAAACTGAGATTTGTTTGAGTCCGAAAAAACACCAATTGTGAATGATCTAATTCATCTTTCTTTACATTCTGCGGCTCCGAAACCACCACCAGTGGAGCAGGAATTTCAAAATGAAATGTCGTTCCCACTTTTACCTTCGACTCCACTTTGATCTGGCCTCCCATCAGCTCCACCAAAGACTTACTAATCGCAAGCCCCAAACCCGTCCCTCCAAAATTCCGAGTAGTACTGGCATCGACCTGCGAAAAGTCCAGAAACAACTTCTTGTGGTTTTCTTCGGAGATGCCACAACCTGTGTCCTTAACGTAAACTGAAAGAAAGTTACCGGGAGGCGATTGAAGCGAGACCTCCGATGATTTGATCAAAACCGGAATTTTTTTGTATTCAACGAGAACGACAACTTCACCAGTGTCCGTAAATTTCACAGCATTCGACAAAAGATTCAAAAGGACTTGTTTGATACGATTCGGATCGCCAAAAACCTCTCTACCTTGAGTATGATCGATCAATTGGAGAGCCAATCCTTTTTCCTTCGCCTTGAATCTGACTACATCGAGAGTTGTTTCAACAAGGTCACGAAAATTAATTGGAAGCGCTTCCAAGTTAACGGCTCTGGCTTCTAGCTTAGAAAAGTCCAAAATATCATTGACGAGTTCACTCAGCTGGTTAGAACTTGAAATAATCATTTTTAATAATGGCAAGCCATCAACAGACACTAATCCTTCATCGGCTAAAAGATGGGCCGGTCCGATAATACCATTGATGGGTGTTCGAATCTCATGACTCATATTAGAAAGAAACTGCGTTTTTACATTTTTAGACTTTTGAGCCAGATCCAGTGCTGAAATCAAATCCCGATTCGCAATTACGTTGCGCATTTGAACTTTAATCATCAAGCAAATCAGAACAAACAGTACTAGCATCAAGGTGCCATAGGTGGAGCTTACCTTGAAAATCCCTTTTGCATACTCCTCAGCATAATAATCGACACCGAGAATGCCATCAATATCCCCCGACGGAGTTCTGAGTGGAATGAAAACACTGATCCAGTAGCCCCATTTATCTAAGTAAGGGTTTTGAGTAAACGCGACATTGCCTGCAAAGGCACTGAATAGCTCAGGTAAACTCTTATCATAAATCTCACCGATAGGAGTTCTAAATTCCCTATCTTCATCGATGATTCCATTTTGATTATAGTCGGTTTCAGAATCGACTACTAAATACACTTCGTTAGCGACTGAACGCTTCATTGTATAGATATCGGCAACTTGTGTTTGACTTCGTAGCCAACTTTTTTCAAGCTCGATGAGCTCCAAATAAGTAGGGTCGACTTCAGAAGCGTCTTTGGCAAGGATATGGTGGCCTAATACTTCAAATGTTGAAGCAAAATGCTTCGCTGACTGAATGAGACTAATTGATACCTGTTCTTGATAACTATTTGTAAACAACTGAATGAGTCCAAAAGCCCCCAATGTATAAATGAACCAACCCACAATTGCTAATTTGAAACTTACAAGTTTAGGTTTTACTAAAGAAGTAAAAACATGGACCAAAGAAACTAGCCCAAAAAGCGCAAAGGCGGTAATGGTCAAATATCCGTAGTTCATTGAGAGATCCGCTTCAATAGCTGAAGTTTAATATCGTCGATATTTCCGACAAAACAAGCTGCTCCTAGTTCTATTGCTACCTTCGGCATTCCAAAAACGACCGATGACTTCCGATCTTGTGCCATTGTGAAAGAGAGATTTGTTTCGGCCAATGCCTTGAGACCAGAAGCGCCATCTTTTCCCATGCCAGTGAGTAGTACCGCAAGGCTGGGAATTTTATATTTAGCGATTGATTGAAAGAGAACATCAACACTTGGGCGGTGACCATTGACACTTCCATTGGAACTACGAAACAAACAAAGCCCTTCTTCTGTTCGCCTGATCTCAAGATGATAATCACCGGCCGCCACATAAATATGTCCCTTCCTGAGTGGAATCATTCCGTCGAAAGTAGGCTCCAAAATGAGCTCCTTAACACCGTCCCGCAGGCCCGAGATCTGCTCCAAACGATGCGCTAGTGATTTCGCAAAGACAGCGTTTATATGTTGAACAATTATCAATGGAGGAAAGTTCTTTGGAATGTCCGTCAGTAATCGAGCTAAAGCTTCCGGCCCTCCAGTGCTTGCGCCTATGGCTATCAATTGTGGAACGATTTTTTTGTCTCTATGGGGGTAAAGTGAATAGGTTTGCTTTTCAGCCGTGTCCTCATACTTCTGAGCAACCAGTGAGTGACAAATATCTGAAAGACGCTGAGGATTACTTTTTAAGTCAGATTTGGTCAGATAATCATGAATACCATTTTCAAGTGATCCAAAGATTTTCTGAGCGGCCTCTGGAGTCGACTCGCTGACGACCACCACTGGGCACGCAAGTCCCTGAGTTCGTTTTTCAGACAACCAAACCAACCCATTCTCTCCCTCCAGGTTTAAATCAAGGGTGATAAGACCAACATTCTGGGTTTCAAGTAATGACGAAGCTTCATCGGTCGAGGCGGCTTCTAAAATCGAAAAATCTTTTTCAAGAAGCTTTCGGAGCACTCTTCTTAACGTGAGCGAGTCATCTAAGATCAAGATCTTCTGGGGGTTCCGAATTGATCCTTGTCGCACTTTTCGATTCACGGCTCTCTGATCGCTCACTTCTAGATTTGAATTGTGCTGTACTGAACCCCTTTGTTTATAAATGGAAGGTGCGACTTTCTCTAGGGCTACGGGAACTTTACTTGAATCACTGTGACCCAAGATTAGCCTGCCCTCTAAATTGAGACACTGAGTTAGTTTTTTAATAATCTGTTGTTGTTGAGAAGGATCAAAATAAATTAAAACATTTCTGCACATGACAAAATCGAACTCTCTTTGACCATCAAAATCGATCAACGGCCATGAGCTAGAATTTAGGTTGAACTGAGAAAACTGACATCTCTGGATGATCTCCTCACACGGTGTGAGGATTTTTCGACCGTTAATATTTCCCACTCTGAGATAGGTGTGAAATTCTCTTGGAATAGCCTCCAATTGATCAAAACGATAAAGTGCCGCTTTTGCTATATCTATGGATTTAGAATCAATATCAGAACCCAAGATTCGAAAGTCATTTATTTTTTTTCGAGTTTTGAGGTCCCATAGAACCAACCCAAGTGAATAGACTTCTTCACCCGATGAACAAGCGGACGACCAGACTTTTATAACGGAACTTTCCATTTTGCGCCTTAAGATCTCATTTTCAAGAAAATCAAAGTGCGGTTTCTCCCGAAACCAACTCGTCGTGTGAATGGTCAGATTAGAGACAAAAATATCGAATTCACTTTTTTGGTCCCTGACTCGCCTTAGATAAGATACCAATGAATTTGTCTGAGTTTCCTGTATTCGCTTGGCAATATTTCGCAAAAATAAATCGGCCCGTTCGGGCCCCGAGACTTTGGCACCCGTTAACAATTCAGCCAATTTCAGAATAGAAATCCGTTCCGCCCCATTAAAGACCATTGGCTCAAATGACCTTTTTGAACAGACTTCTATCCACCACCTCTAAGCCTTCAGTTTCAGTAGAGTGAGGTTCTTTAGTCCATTGAACAGATTTCGATGCGATTTCGTTTACGAGTGACTCTAAATCATCTTGAGATTCTTCGCGATCAACAACGCTTCCCCGTTTTACTTCTTTAACTTCGAGCTCTCCACTTTTTCGGTCTTCGACTCTTCCATTCACCAAGAAATAAATTTCTTGGACTACCCGATCTAAGGAGTGACAATTATTTTTCAATTGATTTGAAGTCGATTGGGCCCTTGAAGCAGCGTCGGTGTTAGACTGGCTAGAAACATCCATCTGTTTCATGGCAGTATTAGTTTGCTGAATTCCAATCTCTTGCTGTTGCGTCGCCTCTCCGATTCCTTTGATTTGAACATTAATCTCTTCTATGTTCTTTGAGATTTCCTCGAAAACATGGAGTGCCGACTGACTGACTCGATTCCCATCGGCCACCCGATCTTGAATCACTTCCAGGGTATCTTTGACTTTCCTCTGACTATCTCCAAGCAGACTTTCAATTTCTTTTGCTGCAGCACCACTTAGCTCCGCTAAATTACCAACCTCTTCGGCGACAACAGCAAATCCACGGCCATGAATTCCAGCTCGTGCCGCTTCAATGGAAGCATTGAATGATAGCAATTGCGTTTTAAATACGATATCATTAATAACAGCTGTCTTATTCACTATGTTTTCTATCACACTAGATATTGCGTATTTCGGTTAATCCGCCCGATGGTTTCGGTTCGATTCCGCCCAGCTGTCGGAGCGTAGCG
>JBILOD010000101.1:0-9507 GCA_044374645.1 Pseudobdellovibrionaceae bacterium
GAAAAAACTTTTGCAAAGATTCTGGGCTCATACCCAGCGTCTCTCGATCGACATCCACAAAGACAGGGCGAGCCCCAGCATAAGAAATCGCGTTGCAAGTGGCTATGAAGGTCAGTGGCTGAGTGATCACCTCCTCATCCGCTTTGACTCCCACCAACTTTAAAGCGACATGCAGGGCAGAGGTCCCATTTGTGGTCGCAATAGCATATTTTGCGCCGGTGAATTCGGCCATCATTTTTTCGAAGCGATCAACATATTGACCAACACTCGATACAAAGGTGGAGTCGATACAATCGACCACATATTTTTTTTCGTTCCCGTGAAAGTACGGCTCATGCAATGGAATGAAGGATTTGCCTGAAAATATCGATTGGATGAACTCAATCGTTGAGTTGGTATCATCCCCCAAAGAAGTCTTTGCCATCGAATTTGGCTCAACCTTAGACATTGTAAAGGTCCACCTTATATTTGCTGAGGTTTTTTGGGTCTTGAAACCAAGCCACCGTTTGCTCTAGTCCGGCACGAATTGAGTAGCTTGGTTTAAAACCCGTTAGGGTTTCGATTTTCTTATTGTCACACCACAGTCTAAACACTTCTGATTTTTCCGGACGTAGGCGTGCTTCATCAAGTTCGAAATGAACATCAGAATGCATGATCTCTTTGATGAGCTTAATGGTATCAAAAACACTGATCTCGAAATTAGATCCAATATTCACAGTTTGTCCGATAGCCTGGTCACACTCAGCCAATGCCACAAACCCTTTGCAGGTGTCTTTGACGTAATTGAAATCTCGAGTGGGCGAGACGTCTCCGAGCTTAATAACTTTTTTACCGGCCGCAATTTGGGTGATGATCGTTGGAATCACAGCTCGTGCCGATTGACGAGGCCCATAGGTGTTAAAGGGGCGAGCAATGATCAACGGTAAGTTAAAGGCATTGAAAAAACTCATGGCCATAGCATCAGCACCAATTTTTGAAGCTGAGTACGGGCTTTGTGGACTCAATGGATGTTCTTCATTGATGGGTACATATTGAGCGGTTCCATAAACTTCACTGGTGGAAGTATGAACGACACGTTTGCAACCGTTATCGAGAGCCGCCTGACAAATATTCAGGGTGCCACGAACGTTGGTGTCTACGTAGCTGTCGGGTGCCTGATAGGAATATGGAATAGCAATCAGGGCCGCTAAGTGAAAAACAACGTCAATGTCTTTAGTGATTTTTTTGCAGAAATGGGGATCACGCACATCGCCCGACACCACTTCAATGTCCTTTTGACAGCCAATGTCTTCGAGCCAACCCCAGTAATTGAAAGAGTTGTAGTAACTCAAAGCTCGCACTTTTGCACCCAAGGCGACCAAGTGCTCCACTAAGTGTGAACCAATAAATCCATCTGCGCCTGTAACTAAAACTCTCTGTCCCTTTATCTGCATCTCACTGCCTAACCGCCAATGGCTAAATTTTCTAATACTAATGTCTCTAAAGCTAAAGCTTCCCAAACTACTTTGACCCATCTTTGAACAGGTCGTTGATCAACTTTAAATTTAATTTTCAGTGACACCACAGAAATCCAAAATGGTTGCCCCTGATTTTCCCAGCTTTTTAAACTCTCGATGGGCCACCAGAAAGACCATAATTTCACTTTTTTGAAGTGCCTGTTCACAGGTGACCAATTCGAGCCCCTCGAGCTGCTTAACGTTGGGCTCGACGGCCACAAATTCAATTTTTTCAGCTTTTAACGCATGGGCGATTTCGAGTGCTGGTGACTCACGTAAATCATCGACATTTGGTTTAAAGGCCAAGCCCATCAGGCTGAGTTTCGGGAGACGCCCGTTCTTAACTTGAAACTGCAATACGGTATTTTTGATTTTCTCGATGACCCACTCAGTTTTAAAGTCATTTTGGCGTCTTGCCGTTTCAATGAGGCGAGCTTTACCCTGAGCTGTATCAACAATAAACCAGGGGTCAACGGCAATGCAATGGCCACCCACTCCGCAGCCTGGATTGAGAATATTTACGCGCGGGTGGCGATTCGCCAATTTGATGAGGTTCCATACATTAATGCCTAGTTGGTCACAAAGAATCGATAACTCATTCGCAAAAGCAATGTTCACATCTCGAAAACTGTTTTCGGTGAGCTTTGCCATTTCGGCCGTGCGCGCCTCTGTTTCCAGAACTTCACCATTTACAAAAGTACGGTAAAATTCTGCCACTAGTTTGGTTGCCTGAGGAGTAATTCCACCAACGATACGATCATTTTCAACCAGCTCCTTCATTACATACCCAGGCAGCACTCTTTCTGGACAATAAGAAATATGCAGGTCATCAGAGATAAAACCGGCCGTTTCATAAAGGTTCCGAACGAGATCGGTAGTTCCCACAGGCGAAGTCGACTCCAATACCACAAGATTGCCTTTGCGTAAGTGAGGTAAAATGGCTTTCGCTGCTGCCATGACATAATCAACGTTAGGCTTCGGACATGCGTTTTGATCCTGAGATTTATGGAAGGGTGTAGGCACTGCAATAATGAATACATCCGCAGGACAAGGCTGAGTTGAGGCTTTAAGCTTACCACTATTGACGGCCGAACGAACAAAAACGTCGAGTTCTGGTTCTGCGATATGAACGCCACCACGATTAATGGTGTCCACCACTTCAGGAATCACATCTACACCAAAAACATCATAACCGCGATTGGCCAGAAGGGCAGCCGTTGGAAGTCCAATGTAACCCAAACCAAGTACACATACTTTTTTGTTCACTTTTCAACCCCTTTGAGTTGGCACCTATTCAGATTCTGCTGAGGGCCTAAATTATGCGACCAACGGTCTATAGCCAAGTAAAGAGTGTATCGGTTTCTCTCGAGCAGAGCGGCACTAACCGTGGTGCGTTAAGCACCTCTGCCCTTTACTCTACCAACAAAAACCGTATTACTTTCGGGATGACCAACGCCATCAATCCATCTGAGAGCAAAATGCCAAAAATTCTCTTCCTATCGGACAACTTTCCCCCCGAAGTGAATGCACCCGCTTCACGCACCATGGATCACTGCCGCGAGTGGGTAAAACAAGGGGCTGATGTCACGGTTATCACCGGCTTTCCCAATTTCCCACGTGGTCGAGTTCTTGGTGGGTACCGAAATCAATTGTTCAAAGAGGAGTCAATGGACGGTATTCGAGTGCTACGTGTATGGACATATATTGCTGCCAATAAGGGCTTTGTGAAACGGATCCTCGATTATCTGAGTTTTGCCCTAGCTTCATTTGTGGCGGGCATGTTTGTTAAGGCCGACATCATTGTCGCGACATCTCCTCAATTTTTTACCACCTGGAGTGGGTTTTTCTTATCAGGGATCAAGCAGATCCCTTGGGTTTTTGAATTGCGCGATATATGGCCCGAGTCCATCAAGAGTGTGGGCGCCATGAAATCGTCGCTTGGGATTCGCCTGCTTGAAAAAATTGAATTGGCTCTTTATCGAGACGCCAAGGGGATTGTCGCTGTCACGCACTCGTTCAAAAAAAACCTCAGTCGTAGGGGAATTTCGCCTGAAAAGATCGAAGTCATCACTAATGGTGTGGACCTCAGTCTCTTTACCCCCGAAGATCACATTGAGAAAGGCTGGGAAATTCGAAACCGCCTGGGATTGGCTGATAAATTTATTCTTGGTTATATGGGCACTCACGGGATGGCCCATGGCCTCGATTTTATCTTGCGAATGGCAAAGCAAGCTTCAGATCAAACTCTGCATTTTTTGTTTATTGGGGATGGCGCCAAGAAAAACGAATTGGTCGAATTGGCCAGGACACTCCAACTCACTAATGTTACTTTTTTAGAGCCTGTTCCCAAAAACGAAATCTCTGACTATCTCGCGTCTATTGATGTGGCGTTAGTGCCACTAAAAAAGTCCGACACTTTTAAGGAAGTTATTCCCTCAAAAATTTTTGAATGTGCCGCTATGAGAAAACCGATACTTTTGGGTGTTGACGGTGAAGCTCGTGAGATTATTGAACGATATCAATGTGGTTTATTTTTTGAACCTGAATCTTCAAGTTCTTTTCTGGAATGTCTTAAACAGATTCGCTCACCAGAGGTCTACGCCTCTCTCTTGCCTGGCGCGGATCAACTCGCAAGGGAGTACGACCGTACCCACTTAGCAACGCGGATGCTGGAGCTCTTGAAAATGCTCGCACACTGATATGCGGCCTTAAGATTTGTAAATCTCTACCAAGGGGGAGAATTCCTTTAGACCTCACTTTTTATTGCGCTTTCTGGCATCGCTTGTTAGCTTAAAAAATCACTCGAGGTGCGGGCTATGAAAATTTTGGTGACCGGCGGAGCTGGCTATATTGGCGGCATCACAGCAACACTTTTATGCGATCAAGAGCATGAGGTCTATGTTCTGGATAACTTATCGACCGGATTTCTTGTGTCCGTTCCTAAAGCGGCTCAATTTGTTGAGGGTGACATCCTCAACCAAGAGTTGGTGGAAAAAGTTCTGGGGACCAATCAGATCGAAGCCGTCATTCATTTTGCAGCAAAACTAATCGTACCCGAGTCCGTCGAAAAACCTTTCGAGTATTATGAGAACAATGTTGTGGGAGGCCTACGCTTACTTGAAGCCTGTCGGAAAACAGGAGTCAAAAAAATTATTTTTTCTTCGACGGCTGCCGTCTATGGCGATCCTGAAACCATGCCTGTGGTAGAGACGGCTCCGGTGGCACCACTCAATCCCTATGGCGCATCAAAGGCAATGGTTGAACAGTTTCTCCGTGATTACGAAAAAGCTTATGGCCTTAAATATGTAGTGCTCCGTTATTTTAATGTGGCGGGCGCAATGGAGGATTTGAGTCGTGGACAACGCACCAAAAACGCCACACACCTGATCAAAGTGGCTTCAGAGACCGCCGCGGGCAAACGACCGACTATGTATATTCACGGCACCGACTATAAAACCCCGGATGGTACCGGCGTCCGCGATTATATTCATGTCGTCGATTTAGCTCAAGCTCACCTGGATGCGCTGGCCTATCTCAATAAGGGCGGAGCCTCTGAAGTGATGAACTGTGGCTATGATCATGGATTTTCCGTTCGCGAAGTGATCGAGAAGGTAAAGAGTGTCAGTCAAAATAATTTTAAAGTGATCGAGGGACCTCGCCGTGAGGGTGATGCTGAAACAATTGTTGCAGATTCTAGTAAAGCTCGCAGACTCCTTGGATGGCGGCCAAAGTACGACAATTTAGAATTCATTTGCCGAACGGCCTATGAGTGGGAACGCAAACTCTGATACCATTTCCAATTGGTTCGTATCCCCTCGTTGGCCGCGTCGTCGGCTTGTGCGCCTTACGGGAAGTAAGGCTCCGCGCCTTCTCCTTGCCGCCTTGGTCTACTTTCCAATTGAAAATGGTATAACTATACACCAGAAGGGAAATGACTATTATGACACGACAACGAATTTTAGTTCTCGGCAAGAACGGTCAAGTGGCTCAAGGGCTTGCAAGCATTCTCGGAGCCGAGGCAATTTTTCTTGATCGCACTAATGCTAGTTTTTTGAATCCTCAACAAGTCCTCGAATTAGTCGCTTCACATAATCCAGATGTCGTCATCAACACCGCCGCCTATACAGCCGTCGACAAAGCGGAATCTGAGCCCGACGAGGCTGATCTGGTCAACCACCAAACTCCCTCTATTTTGGCAAAATGGGTTTCTGAAAATAAAAAGACTTTAGTCCACTATTCCACGGATTATGTTTTTGATGGCAGTGGTGCCGCCCCCCGCGCTGAAGAAGCACCAACAAATCCGTTGAGTGTATATGGTTCCACGAAACTCAAAGGAGATCAATCCATATTGGAGAGTGGTGCAAAAGCACTGATCTTGCGAACTTCATGGGTGTATAGTCATGTCGGCCATAATTTCTTTCGCACTATGCTCCGTCTTGGAAGTGAGCGCGAAGAATTATCGATCGTCAGCGATCAGGTGGGAAGTCCGACCTATGCTCCCGATTTAGCTGCCATGACGTTAAAAATGTTGAATCACCCACGTTTTAAATCGCAGGTGGGTGGGCAAATTTACAATGCGTGCGGGCGTGGATACTGTTCTTGGTACGAATTCGCACAGGAAATTTTCAAACAGGCTCCTGAATATGGCTACTCCCTGAAAGTGAAGAACGTAAAGCCAATCACTTCTGAGCAATACCCTACCCCCGCCAAGCGTCCAAAGAATTCTCGTTTGAACCAAGAAAAACTCGCACGAGATTTTGATTTGCAAATGCCGAAGTGGCAAGAATCGCTCGCACAAGCTTTTCTGTCGTTGAAACATAGTTAGTTGTCTTTTCACCTTACGAGCAGCGACCAAAGCCCTCTCCAACAGAGATGCATTCTAGCTGCTCTTTCCCTGGCGATTCAATTTCTCCAATAGGTCCTGCGATGCCGTTGATTCCCTTGGGGCCTGGCTTTGTCAGCGGACAGCGTCTCGCATTATCAGGGGGTGCTGCAAAACCACCGGGGCCACCCTCTTGTCCTGGACCACCTGCTCCAGGTGCACCCGGTTTCCCTGGTTCCTTTATGACCGTTACAAAAAAATCTGGTGACGGTTCTGCAATTTCTATTTTGAGTAAACCACTGTCGCCTCCGCGCTTCCCAGGTAGGCCTTGCCTACCATTTTGCCCATTGGCACCGGGTTGCCCATCCGTAGGCTTTGAATGACAGAAGCAATGAGTGGGGACAGGGGAATTCGCACTCGGCACACAGACTGATTCGCCCTTTTTTCCAGATACTCCTTGGGATGCTGGCGTCTCAAATGGCTTTCCATCACTCCCATCGCCACCGTTTTCTCCGCGCAGTTGCACGCGAAGGTGACCAATAGCTCTCTTAGCCTTGATGGTAATTGTTCCTCCATTGCGGCCAGCTTGGTCTTTCGGAGCCTTAAACGAATCCCTGAAAGTTTCAAGTAGCCCGTCATCAATAATAAGTTCTTCTGCATCTAGCACAAGGTCACATCCTTTGGTTTCAAATGGGCCTCCAGGGTCGGTGTGCTTTGGAATAAAAATTCGCTTGCGACGAAGTTCGATTTGACGGCAGGGCTGTTGAACGGAATGGGGGTGTATGACTTCACTGATCACCAAATCTTGAGGGCTCGTAAATCTCCACTCTTTCACTAGAATTCCTTCCACATGACTCGTGAGGAACGATTGAGAAGACCCTGGCTTGGTCTGCAGATAAATAGCGATTTTATACTGGGTGTTCTCACTCATCTCAAATGAATATCTTTGAACATAATTCCCTTGAGCTTGAAACACGATCTGAGAATCCAAAACGATACTAACTGTTCCAGAAACAGCCGCCCAACTGATATTTGCAATGTACTTATGAGGCTCGAGGCCAGTGAGGCTCAGTTGCGGTTTGAGGAGTCCCTCGAGAGAGTTGGCCTGTGGCTCTGCTGGTTCTGAATTGTTGGACTTAGGAGTCACCTTGACCGCACAATTTAAAAGGACAAACAACATCATTAACTTTAAAATCAAATACATTACTCTACCCCTTCGACATTGACAGAAAAATCAGTCTAGCGGCAGCAGATGCAACGTTAGCAGAGGTTTTATGGCGGAAATTGGGAAAATCAAAAGTCGAGTTGTCCGATGTTCAACCAAAAAAGTTCAACATCGGAACAGTCAATGTAGTAAACTTGGCTCTAGCAATTGCCTTCGCGCGCCTTTAGGAGGGCTTTTTTAGCTTGGTCAACGAGCTTTTGGCGAACCTCAGGAATCTGTTTTGTGGCTTCAAGGTAATACTCATCTGGTGTTAATGCCTCAACTCGCGCCTCGCACCACTCCCCAGTGACTTGCTCCCACAGTACAGTCATCAAATCTTCGATCCTACCAGTATAGCCACGCTCTTTAAGAGTATTGTAAGAGTCTTGAAGACGTTGGCTTATCTCCGCAGGGATAGCAATTTTCAAACCCGCAGGTTCGGCTTTAGTGTTCACCTTCTTTTCCCGCGACGGTTTGGTTTCCACGGCCACTTCAGTATTCATATCTTCCATAGATTCACTCCAAAGGCTGTTATTTCATTTTAGTAAATGAAATGAATTTAACAAAAGGCTCAGTGAGAAACAAGACCCCCGGCAAAAGAAAAGGCCCAATTTCAAGTCTCAAAAGGGGCCTTTTGATTTGAACTAGGCAATGCCTTGCGCAGATGATGACGGTGTTGAAAAAATAAAAAGCTTCCCAGTCGAGGTCAGTCTTAACCAATGAGATCTTTTGCTGTTAGAATTTGATGAAAGTAGTTGGCCTCAGTGAGGGCCTTGGTTGGTGGTTCGGTGCAAATCAATACTTTTTCAATTGTCCAAACCATTCCAAACTCACTCACAATCAATTTACGCTCAAACTCAGGGATTATTTCAGTTCCAATGGGCCTGTCAGTAAACTTGATCTCACAAATAGTTAAGATTTTACCTCTACGCCGAAATGCTAAGTCATATTGAGCGATCATCTTTTTGTTTTTACTGATCACCAAAGGCCCCCAAGCCTCAACACTCTCGTCAATTCCTAAAATTCGAGCTACATAGGAAGCGTTATTGTTGAGTAATCGTTCAAAGGCCAACCCTCGCCAGGAAAGCCAACTCGGTTCGACGAACTGTGCAAACGGACGGCTAACGGTACCGGCCTCTATTTGCTTTAGGTTGGGAACCACAAATTTGAAGAGAAAAATGATAAAGGGATCACTGACTCTTAGGCGCATTTTTTTGACCTGAGTGGGTTTAAGAACATTTTGAGTCTTCGTGATAAACTGTGCGGCCTCAAGATTTTGAAGGTAACGATTAAAACCACCGCTGCTTTTCATTCCTAACTTTCGAGCCAGTTCCTCCGCTGTGACACTCTGTTTTAATAACTCTAGGATGATTTTTTCATAAATACGAGGTTCCCGAAACTGACTATAAAAAACCCTTTCAAGCTCTCTCCGAAGGGGGGAGTCAGGCATCAAACAAAGTCTTTCAAGATTTTTTTCGAAACTGTGTCTTAGATCCAATAAAGTGTAGTAGTAGGGTATGCCGTTAAATACCAAGAGGTATTTAACGTTTTCCAGAATACCTCGAGAAGGGCGAATCAGTTTCTGGACCTCCCGGAGGTTTAGTGTTTGAAGACAAAGCTCCGCAGTCAATCGTCCATAAAGGGCTTTGGATTTTACTACTTTCTCCACCATATAACTTGAAACCGACCCACAGAGGATCAGCATCAGATTTTTGTCTTTCCAACAGTTATCCCAAAAATATTTAATGAGTGCTTGAAGTTTAGTTCTTCCTACAGCCATCCATTGAAACTCATCCAAAACAATGATTACCTTTTCAGCGCGCTTTGTAGCCAACATTGAATCCGTAATGTATTCAAAGACATCAGTCCAGGTATCGAGCTTAAGTCTGTTGAGTAACGGATCACGAGTTTGCCGAGCCAATTCGCGCTTAAAAAGATCCAACTGCTCAGAGGTGTCTAGACCTTCAACCCCTTCGAAATAGTAG
>JBILOD010000575.1:0-2717 GCA_044374645.1 Pseudobdellovibrionaceae bacterium
TGGAGCTGATTGTAGAGACTTAATGGCTTTATCGTAAAGTGGATCTTTTTGTCTAATTGTGACTAATTGATTCCCCTCACTGGGAGGAATTCTTTTTTCCAGGGCTGATTTGGCCCCATCCAGAGCCAGGAGACATTGCTTAAGGAAATGGGCTTCAGCAGAAAGGGAAAACGCCATGGCAATCAAACCTATGAAGAGCGGCAGATGAACTTTTTTAGGTCGACTTCTCATTGGCACCCTCCAAAAAACTTATATTGCTACTACAGATCGAATCAAATATGGCTGCAAGCTTCATGCCTACATTATGTTCAAAATATTGAAACAAGTAATCCCGATACGCTTCAAATCTTTGAGTTAGAAGGAGTTTTTTCGGATTTCAGGAAGCGAATGTGAAAGTAAAAAATGATTTTTTGGACTCGAAGTGGAGTGTCAAAGTTTTTGACACTAGTTTTCGGTAAAACTTCGCGTTTTCTAACCGAGGGCTGTTCAGGTATAAATAAATGTTATAGATTGAAGGATAATAGGTGGGTCGGCTTTTTAGAAATCTAACTCCAGTTGGATTTCCTTGAGCCGCTTGGTCAATGGTAGAAACAGTTCTCTCCAATCTGAAAAATCAATAAAAGGCGATATCGCTGTTGCTCTTAGATGCTCCCAAAAAGACCGATTTGACCTGCCATGAAGGCGGCGCACTTGCTGGAAAACCTTGCTCGCCAAATCTGTTATATGGTCTATAAGAAAGGCGCTCAACATCAGATGGGCCATGGTGTCTGTGAGAAATTTATAACCATGCCCAAAGTTATGTTCGAACTCGGATGGGCGTTAGCTTAAACTCGACTAAAATCTAGACACCTATTCACTTTTTTGAGGGAGAATCCAGTAGAGGGTCTCTTTCTGAGATTTGTGGGTTATCCACATAATTTTTATTTAGTCATAGAGCCAATTGAGAGCGTATTTATGATTCAGGTATCCGAACTTTTGCAGGATCAG
Organism: Pseudobdellovibrionaceae bacterium; assembly: GCA_044374645.1. Classification (GTDB taxonomy): domain Bacteria; phylum Bdellovibrionota; class Bdellovibrionia; order Bdellovibrionales; family Bdellovibrionaceae; genus CAUJGP01. The sequence goes on from JBILOD010000575.1 coordinate 988, forward strand.
AACTAACAAAAACGGTCGTGTGCATTGTAAACTCTATAGTTGCTAACGGATCGCTCCGTGCTTAGTGAGCTTTGGCTCATGGCACAAGAATTGTAACCCTGCTTCCATACTCATCCTAATTTAAAGCTGGGAGAAATGTTTATGAAATGCTGTCTAATTGCAGGTTTCCTATTGGTATCTATACAAAGTTTGGCATGCAATCAATTGGTAGGTACTTGGTCTTGTGTTTCCAACGAGAATGACGAAGCGTATTCATACAAATTGGAATATAAGATTCAGAATGGCACTTTAGTTGGGACGTCAGTAAATGAAGGAGAATCGCCTGAAATTGTAGTCTTTGATGGTTCAGAGATTAATAAATCAATAGAAGTAATGCCTGGATTTATGTCTTCAGAAGGGAAATTAAAGAGTATTGCAGTTTGTGGAGGTAACCCAGTCATTACGAATACGACCATTGAAATACCTATGCCGGCCACGTTGGGGTTAATAACCGACAAAGAAATAAGCGGGTACATTGAGCTTACACGTCGTCACACTGTAAATGGAAAAAGTTTAACGATCCAAGTTGAGATTAATAATTTTGTTATTGAAAATGGAGTAAAAACCAGAAGCGAAGAAGGGTCGGCATCTACCGTTAGTAATTGCACCAAGACTTAATTGAGAAAATGGGGGACGGAGTACCAATTGAGGGATTTCCTCGCTATTCTTGCCGCCAATTCAAATCTCACATATTGCCGACCTTTTTCGATATCGCATAGAGTGCCCTTAGCTATCCCGAGGTCATCTGCCATATCTTTTTGCGACTTGTTTTTCATAGTCCTCGCTGATCGCAGGAATCCACAAAAAGAAATCGGCCTGAGTTCTTTCCTTAAAGTCTTAGTAAGTGATTTAGTACTCATGTTTATTGGCCTCAATGACGGTAATTTCGGTGCATTTTTCGTTTCTAAATAAATCACTCAGTAGGCACGATTTAGTCTTATAGATCTTTGCCCTTTTCTATCCCCCTTTAGTGCCTCATCCTGATGGCTCGACAACTTCCGAACCTCTCGAATTCCAAAACGTTCAACGGTTTCAGTCCAATAACGAAGGGCATCCTTAATCTGATGAGGAATTGTTTTAAGTTGTTTTTCAGCAAACCCACTCAAAACAACTGAAGTAATGGGAATCACCAAACCTCAGAGTAAGGTACTTTAACTTACTACAGACTAAATATAATGGGCTTTTGTAGGGTGCAGTTTTCTTTGGCCAGCACCCATAAACTTGTACAGTTCATCTCGATCAACCCGTGGGACTTTCTGAGGGTTTTCGACACCGACCATCTTATATCGCAGAACTGGGATCACAATAGCCTATATTGATGGCTCCATAAGCGTTTTAGGAACTCTTGATAAGGTAAATATTCGATACCTTCATAGACTCCAGAATTTTGAAAACGGCCTATGACCATATATTTCTCGATCAGACTCTCTTCACGGAGGGCGCCTAGGCCATCTGTAAATTCAGGTTTAAATGTTTTGCTGAATTTGATTTCGATGGCTAGTTTTTTACCAACAAGAAGATCGACCTCTGTTTTTCGGGATCGCCAATAACTGATAGAACTATTTTTTCGATGGTAGCTCAAATAGGCTCGAACTTCATTGATAATAAAATGTTCAAAAGACGGGCCCAAATCGGTTGATCCTTCGGCTAAGGGTAATTTTCCACTCAAATAATTTGGAACTCCCAAATCA